>CBFCXA010000130.1:0-6865 GCA_965601985.1 uncultured Chromatiales bacterium
GCGAAGAAAAAGTCATCTCCGTTAAGGTCACCGCGCAGCTTCATCAGCGCCATGAAGTTGGTTTCCGGATCGTCGAGATCCAGCTCCGGGTCTTTGCTCGTGGTCAGTTGCGGAGCCTGGGTAAGCCGCAGGGTCATGGTCGTCCTCCAGTCGAAATAGAGCGACAGTGTGCGGCGCGCGAAGCGCCGCGGCCCGACAATCTGGCGCGCGTTCCACTGCTCGAACGCGCCCGCCGCCGGGCGCGGGATACGGCCATGCTAGGCTGCGCGACCCATGACAGCTCCCAACCCGCGGATCGCGATACCGATCCTGTTCGCGGTGGTATTCATCGACCTGATCGGTTTCGGCATCCTCGTGCCGCTAGTGCCGTTCTATGTGCAGCGGCTTGGCGTCGGGCCGGAGCTGATTACCCTGGTCATCGCGCTGCAGCCGCTGAGCCAGTCGCTGGTCACGCCGCTGTGGGGCGCGCTGAGCGATCGCGTCGGCCGCCGGCCGGTGCTGCTGGCAAGTATGTTCGGCCACGCCTGCGCGTACGCACTGCTGGCCTTCGCCGACACCCTGGGCTTGCTGATCCTGTCGCGGGTGCTCAGCGGCGTGACCTCGGCCAACATCGGCACCGCCTACGCCTACATTGCGGATATCACGCCGCCGTCCGAGCGCGCCGGGGGACTCGGCAAGATATCGGCCGCGTTCGGCCTGGGGTTCGCGGTCGGCCCGGGGATCGGCGGGCTGCTGGCCGGCGGCGACAGCATGGCGGAGGCCAATTTCGTGCTGCCAGCCATCACGGCCGCCGGCTTCTCCCTGCTGGCGTTCGTCGCCATCCTGGTGTTTCTCAAGGAGTCACTGCCGCCCGACAAGCGCAGCGTACGGCGCAGGGCCGGCGAGCCCGGCACGCTGCGCAACCTGGCGCGGGTCGCGAAGCGCCCGATCATCACCGTGATGCTGATGCTCTGCGTGCTGGTGATTACGGCGATGTCAGTGCGCGAGTCGATTTACAGCCTGTGGCTGAACGCCAGACTCGAGCTGAACGCCCGCCAGATCGGCCTGGTGGTTGCCTATGCCGGCGGCATGGTATTCCTGATCCAGATGTTCGGTATCGGCCGCCTGGCCAAGCGCTTCGGTGAACTCAACCTCGTGAAGACCGCGCTGGTCTGCCTGGCGACCAGCTGGCTGCTGCTGGTCGCGTCCGACGGCATACCCGGCATCCTCGTAGCGATGACTTTCGGCGCCTTCGGCACCGCGTTCTTCCAGACCAACATGCAGGCGATGATGTCGCTGCGCGCCGGTCCGACCGAGCGCGGCGCGGTGCTCGGTGTCTACCAGAGCTCGTCCAGCGCGGCACGTTTTGTCGGCCAGGCGAGCTCCGGCACGCTGTTCGGACAGATCGGCCAGAACGCGCCATTCCTGATTGGCGCGGCGGCCATGCTGCCGGCCATGGCCCTGGCCTGGTGGGCAGGCCGGCGCATGCAGGCCGAGCGACGGCCGGTCGGGGACCGGCGCGATTAGGCGCCCTCTTTGCATACGCGTGCAAGCCCCTCTAAGATCGCTGCACTCCGCGCAACAAGTCCTTCCACTATGAGCAGATCGCCCGGCTATCTGACGCGGCGCCGCGCACTCGGCGCCGCAGGCGGTCTCGCGGTCTGGCCCCTGATTGCAGGCGGCGCCGGACACGAAACCACAGGGCAGAGCAACGCTATGACGACCCAACGTAAAAGCAAGACCGGCCCCGGCCTGATCTTCGGCCCGGGTGAACCGGGCTGGTGGGATTCCGAACGCGTGTCCTGCCCCAAGGTCATGCGCCTGGCCGACGATGACTGGCTGATGTGGTACTACGGCCGCGACGCAGAGTTCGACCGGCAGATCCAGTTGCCGACCGGCCGGGTCGGACTGGCGAAGTCGCGCGACGGTTTCAACTGGGAACGCGTACGCGGGCCGTTGACCATGGGCTCGGTGTTCGAGCCGCACCCGGACCCGGCGCGTTTCGATTCCGGCCACGTCGGCTGCAGCGACATCCACTATCGCGACGGCAAGTACTGGATGTTCTATTTTGGTGGCGACCAGTCGCTGCTGGAGATCGGCGAGATCCGCATCAAGGGTTTTCCGATGCGGCCCGGTGTGGCGGTGTCCGGCGACGGCATTCACTGGACCCGCCTGGAGGGTCCGCATCGCGGCGCGCTGCTCGAACCCGGCGCGCCGGGCGAGTTTGACGCCTTCATGGTCGCCTGGCCGCAGGTCATCCCCTGGGACGACGGCAGCTGGCGCATGTACTACCACGGCATCGACGGCATGAAGTATACGGTCGGCTGGGCCGAGTCACCGGACGGCCTGCGCTGGGAAAAACGCGGTGCGATCTTCGGCGCAGGCGAGCCGGGCAGTTTCGATGACCGCGGCGTCGCGACCCGGCATATCGTCAAACTCGGCGACAAGTGGACCATGTTCTACGAAGGCTGCCAGGACATCGGCAAAGGCCTGCAGGTCAATCGCCAGATCGGCGTCGCGGTTTCCGACGACGGCGTGAGCTGGGAGCGCGTTTCCGGACCACGGGCCGACGGTTCGGTCATCGCCGCCGCCGACACACCGGACCCCTGGGACATCCGGCTCGGCTGCCCGCACGTAGTGCCGATGCCCGACGGTTCGCTGCGTCTCTATTACATCGGTTCCGACGAACGCGACGGCGAGGGCGAGCTGGACACGGTGAACCAGATCGGTGTGGCGATCAGCGACGGCGACATCACGCAATGGCGGCGTTGGGAAGCCTGAGCCGCCGACTGATCTTTCCGCTGGCGCTGCTGGTCGCCGGCGCGGCGTTCGCGCAGAACCCGCTGCCGCAGCAATCGATGCAGTGGCGCGCGCTGGCCGAGCGCATCGTCGAGCAGCTGCAACTGGAGCCGGGCGAGAAGGTCATCTCACTGTCGCGGCCCGGAATGTTCGACGAACTGATTCCGCATTTGCGCTACGCGGTGATCGAAGCCGGCGGCGTCGATCTCGGCGTGATCGACACGCTCGACGAGCCGTTCCCGGAAGACTGGGATGAAGCAACGCTGCGCACGGGTTTCGCGGCCTCGCGCGCGGCCTACGTCGAACTGCTGCGCGACGTCGACGCGGCGGTCATGCTGCCGGGCGCCAACCCGGTGCAGCCGGCGTACTCGGCCCTGCAGGAGTTACTGTTTCGCGAAGGCGGGCCGCGGCGCACGATCCATTTTCACTGGACCGACAGCTACAGCTCGTCCGGCAATCAGGTCGGCATGACCGGCGTTACGGTGCTGCCCGGACATTCGCCGCCGCCGATGCAGGTCGTGAACGCGGTCTACCAGCGCGCCGTGCTGGAAACCGACCTGGCAGCGCTGGCGGAACACCAGGCGCGCTTTGTCGCCGCGCTACGGGATGCCGAAGTGCGCATCACGACGCCGGCCGGCACCGACCTTCGATTCAGCGTCGGCGACCGCGACATCATCGAGCAGAACGGCGACGCGTCAGCGAGACGCATGCGCGCAGACGCACCATTCCTGGTTCGCGAAGTCGAGATCCCCGGCGGGGTGATACGAGTCGCACCGGTGGAGGCGAACGTCAATGGCATTGTCGTCTACCCCTTCTCCGCCTGGAACGGCCAGAGCGTCGTCAATGCACGCATCGAGTACCGCAACGGCGACATCGTGGCGACGGGCGCGGACCGCGGCGCAGAACACTTAGCGGCCGAGCTGGAGGCCGCGCCGGCCCAGGCGCATCGGTTCCGCGAATTCGGGCTCGGCTTCAATCCGCTGCTGCGGATTCCGGCCGATAATGCATCCTGGATTCCGTATTTCGGCTACGGCGCGGGCATCGTGAGACTGGGCATCGGCAACAACCTGGAACTGGGCGGCGCGGTGCGCGGGCGCTATTTCCGCTGGCGCGACCTGCTGACCGACGCGACCATTACGCTGGACGGCGAGGCCTGGCTGGTCGACGGTGAATTCGTTCAATGAGGAGCGGGCGCAGCATGCGAGAGAAAAGATATCGACCGGCGGCAATGCTGGTTTTGCTGCTGGCGCAGCTTTCGTTCCAGGCTTCTGCCGACACCGACGAACTCAAACAGTCGGCCTGGACATCGCTGGAACGACAGGCGACGACGCTGGCCGAGGCCAACCAGAAGATCTGGTCTTTCGCGGAAACCAGCCTGGAGGAGACGCGTTCGTCGCAGGTACTGCAGGACCTGCTCGCCGCCCGTGGTTTCGACGTCGAGGCCGGCGTTGCCGGCATGCCGACCGCGTTCGTCGCGACCTACGGCTCAGGCTCACCGGCCATCGGCATTCTCGCCGAGTTCGACGCGCTGCCGGGTGTATCGCAAGCCGCAGCGCCGCAGCCCGCTCCCGGCCCGAACCCGGCAGCCGGCCACGCCTGCGGCCACTCGGCCTTCGGCGTCGGTTCGGTCGGGGCTGCGCTGGCGGTCGCCGAGCTGATCGCCGCGGGCGAAATCGAAGGCACAGTTCGCCTCTACGGCACACCGGCAGAAGAAACCGGTATCGGCAAGATCTACATGCTGCGTGACGGTTACTTCCGCAACGACGACGTGGTCTTCGCCTGGCATCCGAGCGCGATGACGCTGGTGCCCTACGGCACGAGCATGGCGCTGGTAAACGCCAAGTTCCGCTTCCGCGGCTCGGCCGCACACGCGGCTGCACAGCCTTACGACGGGCGCAGCGCACTGGATGCAGTCGAGCTGATGAACGACGGTGTAAACATGATGCGCGAGCACGTTCGCGACGACGCGCGGATTCACTACGTCATTACCAAGGGTGGCGACCAGCCGAACGTGGTGCCGCCGGAAGCCGAGGTGTGGTACTACATCCGCGCCTACGAGTTCGGCGACGTGATGGAGTATTTCAACTGGGTCCGCGAGATTGCCGAGGCCGCAGCAAAAATGAGCCGCACCGAACTGGAGGCAGTCGAGATTCAGTCCGAGATGCATGAAATCCTGCCGCTGCGCTCGCTGTCCGAACTGATGCACGACAATCTCTCCGCGATCGGACCGCCCGAATGGAGCGAAGTCGAACTCGAATTTGCGCGGCAGACGCAACGCCGCTTCCTGGCCGGCCAGGGCAAGGAGCTGCCAGCGGATCGCCCGGCACTGCACGCCGAAATCCTGCCGCTGCCGGACGAACCGATCCGCGGCTCGGCCTCGACCGACGTCGGCGACATTTCCTGGTTCGTGCCGGTAGGCAACGTGATGGTCGCAAGCTACGGCTACCAGTTGCCGACGCACAGCTGGCCGGTGGTCGCGGCTACCGGCTCGGCCATCGGCGAGCGCGCGCTGCTGGTCGCAGCGAAAGCTATCGCGGCCACCGCCATCGACCTGTACCAGGATGCGGATCTGCTGGAACAGATAAAAACGGATTTTGCCACCACGCGTGGCGACCGCCCGTGGCAGACACTGATTCCTGAAGGCCAGGCGGCGCCGGCCAAAGTGAGGTAAGCATGCCCATATTTCGCAGCCCAATTCGAGGCCAGCTGGCTGTACTCATCGCCTGCATCAGCCTGGCGGCCACGGTCAACGCCGAGGATCCGGCGCTGGACCCCGCACGCCTGCAAACCCTTAAAGCCCGGATGTCGGGGCTGGTCGACGACGGCCGGCGAGTCGGCATCGCCTGGGCCGTGGCCCGGGACGGGCAGGTTCTCGCCAGTGGCGCGCACGGTTACCGCGATGCGGCCGGCAAACTGCCGATGACCACCGACAGCATTTTCCGCGTGTATTCAATGACGCGCGCGGTGACCGCGGTCGCGCTGCTGCAGCTGGTCGAACAGGGCAAGGTCGACCTGGACGCGCCGGTCAGCGACTACCTGCCCGAACTTGCCGAACTGCGGATAATTACTGACATCACCGGCGACGAGGTCAGCACGCAGGACGCCAGGTCGCCGGTCACGGTGCGTCAGCTGCTGACCTATACGGCCGGCTTCGCCTACGCGCCGCAATACCCCGAAAGCGTCGGCGTGGATCACCGCGCGATCCTCGGGCTGTCGCAGACGCCGGCGCAGGCCATGCAGAAACTCGCCAGCTACCCGCTGCGCGATGCGCCCGGCGTGCGCTGGCGCTACGGCTATCACTCGGACGTACTCGGCGCGCTGATCGAAACGGTGAGCGGTCAGCGGATCGATGACTACTACCGTGAGCACATCTTTGCGCCGCTCGGCATGAACGACACCGGCTTCATGGTGCCGGCGGAGCAGGCAGACCGGCTGGTGCGCGCCTACGGCGACGGCGGCACCGACCTGACCGACCGGCTGCCGCCCTCCTCCGACTACCTGGCGCCGACACGCTTTCATTCCGGGGGCGGCGGACTGGTCTCGACGCTGGCCGACTGGGCGAAATTTGCCGCAGTACTGGCCGGTGACGGGCGGCTGAGGGACGCGCGTCTGCTCGAGCCCGAGACCCTGATCGCCATGCGCAGCAACCAGATCACCGCCGAACAGGGCCCGCTGTTCTGGTACGAGGGCGCGGATATCGGCCAGCCGGGTTTCTCGTCCCGTTGGCAGGGCTACGGCTGGGGCTACTCGGTTGGTGTGCGCCTGGCCGATGCCGAGCACGGCGTGCCGGGCCGGGCCGGCGAAATCAGCTGGGGCGGGCTGGCCAACACCAACTGGCTGGCCGATCCGGATTCGGGGCTGGTCGCGATGGTTTTCGCACAGTACCTGGGCGAAGACGCGCCGGCGACCGATATTGCCATGCGCGAGGCGCTGTTCGAACCGCGCTGAGCGCGGCAAAAATGGAACGTCGGCCATTTGCAGGTGAAGCCTGCGCGCCGGCGCGGGTATCCTCGGCAACATGCTGAATTACACGCTTCGCCGGATGATGATCGCGGTGCCGACGCTGCTGATCATCGCCACCGCGTCG
>CBFCXA010000131.1:0-6840 GCA_965601985.1 uncultured Chromatiales bacterium
CACTTCTCGCCCTGGCCGACGAAGTCTCGAACCAGGCCAGCTCATCGGCCAGCGCGGCGACGTCACCGACGATCAGCAGGGCCGGCGGACCGACACCGGCGGCCCCGGCCCGCGCCGGCAGGCTGGCAAGATCCGCACCGATCACGCGCTGGCCGGCGGTGCTGCCCTGCTCGACGATCGCGGCCGGCGTCGACGGCTCGCGCCCGGCCTCCACCAGTGTAGTGCACAACGAAGCCAGGCGGCGGGCGCCCATGTAGACCACCAGCGTTAGCTGCGGATCGGTCAGCCTGGTCCAGTCGGGCTCGTCTCCGGACTTGGCCGGGTGCCCGGTCACTACGGTATAGCCGCCGGCGACGCCGCGATGGGTCAGCGGCATGCTGGCATAGGCGGCGCAGGCGTTTGCCGCGGTCACGCCCGGCACCACCTGGTAGGGCAGGCCGGCGCCAGCCAGCGCCTGCAGTTCCTCGCCGCCGCGACCGAACACGAACGGGTCGCCGCCTTTCAGACGGCAGACGCGCTCGCCGGCGGTAACGCGCCGGATCAGCTCCTTATTGATGTCTTCCTGGTCGGTCGAGGCCCGACCGCCGCGCTTGCCGACCGCTACCAGCTCGGCATCGCGCCGGGCGAGATCCAGTATCTCCGTGGCGACCAGCGCGTCGTGCATCACGGTGTCCGCGCGTTGCAGCAGTTCCAGCCCACGTCGGGTGAGCAGGCCGGGGTCACCCGGTCCGGCGCCAACCAGCCAGGCTTCGCCGGCCGGCTCGCGCGGACCTGCCTGCAGCAGCGCGGCCATGGCTTCATCGGCTCCCGCTCGCCGGCCGTCGAGCAGTTGTTCGGCGATCGGGCCGTCGACGATGTCCTGCCAGAAACGCACGCGGTCGCGATAACTGCCGAGCCGGTCGCCTGCGCGCCGCCGCCATTCGCCGATCCACAATGCCAGCTCGCCCAGGCGCGCCGGCAGCCAGTCGTCCAGTCGCTGGCGCAGCACACGGGCGAGCAAAGGTGCTTCGCCCCCGCTGCCGACCGCGACCACGATCGGCGAGCGATCGACCACGGACGGCACGATGAACGATGAAGCGGGTCCGTCGTCGACCACATTGCACAGCCGCAGTTGTGCGCGGCTTGCCGCTGCCACTGTTTCATTGACCGCCGCATCGCTGGTTGCCGCGATTATCAGCAGGTGGCTGCCGATCAGGGCCGGGTCGAAACTCGCTGCCGCGTGGCTGATTGCGTCCCGCGACGCCAGCGCCGTGAGTTCCGGGCAGAGTTCCGGCGCGTTGACCGTCACCTCGGCGCCGGCGCGCAACAGCTGGCGGACCTTGCGCAGCGCAACCTCGCCGCCGCCGACGACGAGGCAGGGCTGGCCGGTGAGTTCGGCGAACAGTGGGTAATAGTCCATGGCCGGGATTCACAACAGGGAGAGCGACCTTACCCCGATGCCAAGCCATTGAAAAATAATCAAACCGGATGCGGATATCGCGCGGCGCTATAAACGCAGTGCGGCATTGACTTGGCTAGTAACCGATGGTTATATCGCGACCCGCCCGCGCCGACAGTCCCCGATGACCCTGCAACAACTCCGTTACCTGCTGGCGATCGCCGATTCCGGTCTGAACATCACGGCTGCGGCGGAGCGGCTGTACACCAGCCAGCCCGGCATCAGCAAGCAGCTCAAGCAGCTCGAGGGGGAACTCGGTGTGCAGCTGTTTACACGCAAGGGTAAAAGCCTGTCCGAGATCACGCCGGCAGGTCGTGAAGTCATCACGCGGGCGCGGAAGATCGTGCGCGAAGCCGACAACATTCGAAGCCTCGCGCGCAACCTGACCGGCGAACAGGAAGGCACGCTGGCGATCGGCACCACGCACACCCAGGCCCGCTATGTGCTGCCGGAGATCATTCGGGAATTTCGTGAGCGCTTTCCGAAAGTCAATCTCGAACTGCATCAGGGCACGGCCGAGCAGATCGCGGAACTGGTCGCCGACAATCGCATCGACTTCGCGATCGCGACCGGCAGCCAGCAGCTGTTTCCGGAGCTGATCCTGCTGCCCTGCTATCACTGGGACCGCATTGTGCTGGTACCGCGCGAGCATCCGCTGGCCGAGGTCGATGGTCGACTGGACCTGCAGACACTGGCTGAGCATCCGCTCATTACCTATGTGTTCAGCCTGACCGGCGAGTCTTCCTTCAAGCGCGCGTTTGCCGAACTGGGACTGGAGCCGGACGTGGTGTTCACCGCACGCGATGCCGACATCATCAAGACCTACGTGCGCATGGGTATGGGCGTGGGTGTGGTGGCCGGCATGGCCTACGAGTGCCAGGACGAGCGCGATCTCAAGGCCATTGACGCAACCGGTCTGTTCCCGCGTGTGACGACCTGGGTCGGTTACCGTCGGGACGCGGTGCTGCGTGACTACATGCGTGAGTTCATCTACCTGTTCGCGCCGCACATCTCGCGAGAAATCCTGCGCGACGCCGGCGAGACTTCCAGTCAGGCCGAAGTCGATGCCATTGTCGCGAACATTGCGCTGCCGTTGCGCGGGGGTTGCGGGAACGAGGTAGCGGACGCGGCCTGAGTGCGCCGCAGACAGACGATCGCTACAAGGATGACAGATCGATGTCGTGCAGGCCGCACTCGCGCTTCAGTCCGAAGAAGCGCGTCTCGTGAATGTCATTGACCGCATGAATCGGTCGCGTGGTATGCACGTCGCCGATGGAAACGTAGCCCTGTTCCCACAGCGGGTGGTAGGGCAGGTTGTGTTGCCGCAGATAGCGATACACGTCCCGATCGCCCCAGTCAGCAATCGGGTGCACTTTCCAGCGATCTCCCGACCAGCTCAGAAACGGCGTATCGCGGCGCGACTCGGCCTGGCTGCGGCGTAGCCCGGCGAACCAGGTGCCCGCATTGAGATTCCGCAGCGCACGTTCCATCGGCTCGACTTTGTTCTCGCGGTTGTAGGCATCCAGCCCTTCGATGCCCTGCTCCCAGCGGCGCCCGTAGCGCGCCTCCTGCCAGGCCGGGCTGAGCGGGTTGCGATACACCTGCAGATTCAGGTCCAGACGCTCGGCCAGATGGTCGACGAACTGGTAGGTTTGCGGAAAGTGATAGCCGGTGTCGATGAACACCACCGGGATATCCGGCCGCTGCCGACTGACCAGGTGCAGCGACACTGCAGCCTGTGCGCCGAAACTCGAAGACAGCAGGTGCCGGCCGGGCAGATGCTCCAGCGCCCAGGTCACGCGTGCTGCTGCGTCGAGCTTCGCGAACCGCGCATTGCAGGCGTCCAGCGCGGCGGCCCGGCTCTGCTCTTCGTCGAGCGCCGGGAAGCCGTCATCCTTGCTCGGCAACGGCTCGTCGGCAAAGGCGAGGTTGGTGGTCAAGTCCGGCAGCCTGTTTGCGGGTTATTCATCGGGAGCGCAACGGTATAGGCTGTATCGGCGGGCGTGAACGTGAGAGTTGTTATCCCGGTATAACCTGCGATTATTTCCAGCCTGCACAAGAACTTGATCGCATCGAGAGACGCGCCATGACTGACCGGATCGATCGCCGGGAGCTACTGACCCTGGCTGGAGTCGCCGCGCTGGGGCCCTGGCTGTCCGCCGCGGCGGGCGGCCATCGCGGCCCTGCCGCCGGTGCCGGCGCCATGCGTCGGCTGATCGCCAACGAGAATCCCTATGGCCCCGGACCCGCAGCGCAGGCGGCAGCCAAGCGCGCCGCGACGCTCGGCTGGCGCTACGCGACCAGCGAGGCCCGCCAGCTGAAGGCCGCGATTGCCGATCATGAAGGGGTCGATACCTCGCAGGTAATGATCGGTGCGGGCTCGGCGGAGATCCTGCGAGTCGCGGCCTTGCGCTATGCGCGTGATGGCGGCGAGGTGCTGACTGCCAGACCGACTTTCTCGTTTCTGCCCAGCTACGCGCGCCGGCTCGGCGCCGAGCTAAATGAGTTGCCGCTGACCGATGATATGGCTTTCGACCTCACCGCGATCGCGGCGGCGATCAACGAGCGCACGCGGCTGGTTTACCTGTGCAATCCGAACAACCCGACCGGAACGCGCGTCGATGGCGCGGTGGTGCGCGCATTCTGCGAGCAGGTTTCGAATCGCGTGCCGGTACTGATCGACGAAGCCTACATGGATCTCGCAGACGATTTCGCCGAGCACACCGCGCTGGAGCGCGTGCTCGCCGGCGACCCGGTGATCATCGCGCGGACTTTTTCTAAGCTGCATGGCATGGCCGGCCTGCGCGTCGGTTATGCGCTGGCACCCGCCGATATCATCAAGGAACTGGAGCAACTGCGCGTCACCATTCCCAGCCTGGTCGGGGTTATGGCCGCGACCGCGAGCCTCGGCGATAAGGATTTTCTCGCCTTCAGTCGTGCACAGATCCGCGAAGCGATGCGGATCACGACCGCGGCGCTGGATGACAGCGCCCGGCGATACACGCCCAGCTTCGGCAACTTCGTGCTGTTCGATGCCGGGGTACCCGCTCGCGACTTCAGCCAAGCAATGCGCAGTGCCGGCATCCTCACCGGCATGGGCTACCGTCCGTACGACACCTGGGCGCGAATCAGCATGGGCAAGACGGAGGACATGCAGGCTCTGGCCGCTGCCATGGCGGAGTACTTCCAGGCCCGCGCATGAACAACGCCGGCGCCACGCAGCCCCGCGTCGCGCGGGGCATCCTGCTCATGTGCGCGGCCGCCGCGTCGATGGTCGGCCTCGACGTGTGCGCGAAGCTCCTGCTCGAGCGCTACGGCATTTCGCAGCTGGTGCTGCTGCGCTGTGCTTTCTCGGTGCTGTTCATCGTCGCTTTCGCCCTGCATCGCGGCGGCGGTCGGACGCTGGTCACGCGTCAGCCGGGCTGGCACTTGCTGCGCACCTTATTGATGACCGCGTCGATGTACGCATTCTTCTTTGCCCTGCCGCGCATTCCGCTGGCCATGGTGCTGACCATCGCGTTTGCTGCACCGATCGTGGTGACCGCACTTTCGCGGCCGTTCCTCGGTGAAGCGGTCGGGCCCTGGCGCTGGGGGGCCGTGCTGGTCGGCTTTGCCGGCGTCATGGTGGTACTGCAGCCGGGCCGCGGTATCACCGAGCCGGCAGCGTGGATCGCACTGGGCGGTGCCACAACTTATGCACTGCTGTCGCTGACCGCTCGCAAGCTGAGTACCAGCGAGTCGCCGATCGCGTTGAGCCTGTATATGTTCCCGGCACCTATACTGTTTTCAGCGTTCGGCGCCTGGGTAAACTGGCTGCCGCCGTCGCCGATAGACTGGCTGCTGTTCGTCGCGGCCGGCGTATTCGGCGGACTGTCCTTCATCCTGATGAATGCCGCATTCCGGCATGCCGACGCCGCGGTGCTGGTGCCGTTCGACTACACCGGCCTGATCTGGGCCGGCGCCGCCGGCTACCTGATCTGGCAGGAAGTGCCGGACCGCAATACCTTCACCGGTGCGGCCATCATCGTCGCCAGCGGCCTGTTCATCCTGTACCGAGAGACGCGGCGCAGCGCGCCGCCAGCGATGCCCGGCGGGCCGCAGGGCGAAGTTGCGCCGGGCGACCTGCGGTAGTCGCCGGACGGCCCGCTTGGGGTAAAATGAGAGTTTTCGCCGGTTCCGTCTCGCCGGCCACAAACGACAAGACCATGGCCGACACCCTGAAACTCATTTACCAGGCCGCGAAAGTGCGCCTGGGGTTCCTGATCATGGCCTGCGCGCTGGCCGGTATTGCCGTCAGCCCGGCCGGCGACGGCGCGCTGAGTCCGTGGCAGGTCCTGGTCCTGGGCCTGGCAGTGCTGTTGTCTTCGTCGGCCGCCGGTGCGTTCAACCAGCTCTACGAACGTGACCTCGACGCGCGCATGACGCGTACGAAAAAGCGCGCCTTCGTCACCGGCGAACTGAAAGCCGACAACTACTGGCTGACGGGTCTTGCCCTGGTCACTTTGCTGGCGCTGCTAGCGGCGGCCTGGGTGTCGAACTGGCTCGCGGCGTTCTATATCTTCCTCGGCGCGTTCACCTACGGTGTCGTTTACACCGTCTGGCTGAAGCGGCGCACCTGGATGAACATCGTGATTGGCGGGCTGGCCGGAAGCTTCGCGGTGATGGCCGGCGCGGCCGCGGTCGATGCGGCAATGGCGCCGGCGCCGATCATCCTCGCGGTAGTACTGTTCCTGTGGACGCCGCCGCACTTCTGGGCGCTGGCTTACGCCTGTCGCAAGGACTACGAAAAGGCCGGCGTGCCGATGCTGCCGGTGGTGGTCGAAGAGCGCATCGCGACCCGCGCGATTCTGTGGCACGCAGTGCCGCTGGTTGTACTGTCGATACTGCCGTTTTTCCTGGGTATGAGCTGGATCTACCTGATCAGCGCGGTGGCCGGCGGCGCGTATTTTATTCGCGAAAGCCTGCGGCTGGTCTACAAGCCAAATGTGCCGCAGGGCTGGCGCACCTTTGCTGCATCGATCGTGCAGTTGGGACTGCTGCTGACCGGCGCGATATTCGACCGGCTGCTGCTCGGCTAGTCGGCAAACGGGGAGTTCCAGGCGGGGCTCAGGCCAGTCAGGTTGCCGCGCGTCAGCGGCCACTGACCAACGATCGTCTCTTTCGCGCAACAGGGATTCCGGCGCAAGCTGGTTTGCAAGCGCGCTCCTCTGCGTTACACTCGGGTTGCAATCGTGTGCAAGCCGGTCGCTTCAATCTATTGAAAGGCCTTTGCGCACGAGAAGCGGAATAGCGCTGCTCATCGGGGGGATCTTATGAAGCCACGTTATCGCGTCCGGGAATCCGGCTTTCTGTCGCTGCTGTTGGTGTTTGCCACCGGTCCAGCGCGGGCCCGGATCGACGAG
>CBFCXA010000132.1:0-6763 GCA_965601985.1 uncultured Chromatiales bacterium
GCGAATGTTCGAGATCTTCTTGTCGTGCAAAAGAATCAGCGGATTATCAAGCTCGACACTCTGGCTCTCGGCAGAATTAATGAAGTAGGGCGACAGATAGCCGCGATCGAACTGCATGCCTTCGACGACGTCCAGTTCGTTATCCAGACCGGAGCCCTCTTCAACAGTGATCACACCCTGCTTGCCAACTTTGCCCATGGCTTCGGCGATGATTTCACCGACCTGCTCGTCTGAGTTGGCCGAGATGGTGCCAACCTGAGCAATGGCCTTGTCATCCTCGCAAGGCTTGGACAGTTTGCCCAGTTCGACAACGACGGCGGCAGAACCCTTATCGATTCCGCGCTTGAGATCCATCGGGTTCATGCCGGCGGCGACGGCCTTGAGGCCCTCACGCAGCACAGCCTGCGCCAGAACCGTGGCGGTGGTGGTGCCGTCACCAGCGATATCGGAAGTCTGCGAAGCAACTTCCTTCACCATCTGCGCACCCATGTTCTCGAACTTGTCTTCCAGTTCGATTTCCTTGGCGACCGATACGCCGTCCTTGGTGACAGTCGGGGCGCCGAAGCTCTTGTCGAGCACCACGTTGCGACCTTTCGGGCCGAGCGTGACTTTCACGGCGTTCGCCAGAATGTTCACGCCAGCGAGCATGCGCTGACGCGCGTCGTCGCCGAATCTCACATCTTTAGCAGCCATTGATATCTACCTCTGTATAGCTGTCTTTACGGAGTTGCCGGAGCGAAGGCTCAGCCTTCGATCACCGCCATCACGTCGTCTTCTTTCATGACCAGCAGGTCTTCGCCTTCGACCTTCACCTCGGTGCCGCTGTACTTACCGAACAGCACCTTATCGCCGGCCTTCAGGTCCAGCGCACGGACGTCGCCGTTCTCCAGGACCCGGCCGTTGCCGACGGCGATGACCTCGCCCTTGATGGGTTTTTCGGTAGCGCTGTCCGGAATGACGATGCCGCCCGGGGACGTGCGCTCCTCTTCCATGCGCCGGATGATCACTCGATCATGGAGCGGACGGATGTTCATAGACACAACCTCCTGATTGATGGGGTTTTTTTGAAGTTTGCCCGGGCGTGCTTTGTTAGCACTCTGCCCGAAGGAGTGCTAATTCTAGCGGCGAGTTTTCGAAATTCAAGGCCTTGCGGGCTTTCCATGCTGTGCGCCCTTGCCATGACAGGGGCTTGCCAGCAGGGCTATTCTCTGCGCCTTGTTTCAGGCAGTCGGGTTAGCCATGGGCGCGGAACACCTGCTGGTACTGAGCAGCTGCCCCGATGCTGCATCCGCACAGGTACTGACCACGGCGTTGCTGTCCGAGCGGCTGGCCGCCTGCGTGAATCGGCTGCCCGGCATCAAGTCAATGTACCGCTGGCAGAACCAGGTCGAGCGCGACGACGAAGTCTTGTTGATGATCAAGACACGCGCGGCCCTGTACCCGCAGCTTGAGGCGCTGATCAAGGACATGCATCCGTATGAACTCCCGGAAATAATTGCGATCCCAATAAGTCAGGGCTCCGCGGAATATCTCGCATGGATCGACGCAGAAACCTCAAAATGACACGCCTGGCAAAAACACTGAGCGCCTGGCTGCTGCTGGCGGTGTTCCAGGCCGCGCCGGCCGCGGACGATATCCTCAAGCCGGAACAGGCATTCCGCTATGCGGTGACGGCCGACAGCGGCTATGTCGACGTGCGCTGGAATATCGCACCCGAGCATTATCTGTACCGCGAGCGCATGAGCTTTCGCAGCCGCAGCGACGGCATCGAGCTGGGCGAACCGGAGCTGCCGGCCGGCAAGCCCTACGAGGACGAATTCTTCGGCCGCATGGAAATCTACCGCGGCGAGATGCTGGCGCGGATTCCCTACACGCGCAGCGTTAGCGGTCTTGACGAACTCGAGCTGGAAATCCGCAGCCAGGGCTGTGCCGACATCGGGCTGTGCTATCCGCCGCAACGCTGGCTTGCCAGCGTCGATCTGCCCGCCACCAGCGGCACGCTGTCGGACCTGCTCGGCAACCCGGCGCTCGGCCCGCTGGTCGATGACCCGTTGCCGGTGGAGCAGGCCTTCCAGCCGGTTGCCGAAATCGTCGACCCGTTTACGCTCGCGGTCACCTGGAACATCGCACCGGGCTATTACCTGTATCGCGACAGCCTGAGCGTGACCGGCCTCGACGGCGTCGCCCGACCCGGGCCGATCAGCCTGCCACCCGGCACCCCCAAGTACGACGAGCATTTCGGCGATACCGAAGTTTTTTATGACCAGGTGCGCGTCGAAGTGCCGCTGCTGCGACCGACGCCCGATGCCGGCCTCGTGGAACTGCAGCTCGCCTTCCAGGGCTGCAAGGAAGACAGCATCTGTTATCCGCCGTCGATGAGTGCCGTTGCACTGGACCTGCCGGACGCCGGCCAGGCGGCCGTCGCACCGGCACCGGTGGCCGAACAGGACCGGCTCTCCGCGCTGATCCTGAACGGCAACCTGCTGCTGGTGGTAGCGACCTTCGCCGGCCTCGGGCTGCTGCTGGCCTTTACCCCCTGCGTGCTGCCAATGCTGCCGATTTTGTCCGGGATCATCGCCGGGCAGGGTAAAGACGTGACTACCGGCCGCGCCTTCGCGCTGTCGCTGACCTACGTACTCGGCATGGCACTGACCTACACCGTGGCCGGCGCAGCCTTTGCCGCTGCCGGCGGACAAATCCAGGCCGCGCTGCAGAAGCCGTGGATCATCATCGGTGTGGCGGGACTGTTCGTTGCGCTGGCGCTGTCAATGTTCGGCCTTTACGAAATCCAGATGCCGGCGGCAATCCAGACTCGGCTGACCCAGGTCAGCGGCCGGCAGAAGAGCGGCACGTACTTCGGCACTGCAATGATGGGTGCGATGTCGGCGCTGGTCGTCACCACCTGCGTCGCGCCGCCACTGGTTGCGTCACTGATGGTCATCGCGCAGTCCGGGGATATCGCGCGCGGGGCCCTGTCGCTGTTCGCGATGAGCATCGGCATGGGCATACCGCTGCTGGTCGTCGGCACGTCGGCCGGGAAGCTGCTGCCGAAGGCCGGCGCGTGGATGGACAGGATCAAGGGCGCCTTCGGTTTCATGATGCTGGGTCTGGCCATATGGATGCTCGAACGCATCCTGCCTGGCGAAGTCACGCTGCTGTTATGGGCCGGACTGGTGTTCATCGCCGGCGTATTCCTTGGCGCCTTCCAGCCGCTCACCGGCGACTCGGGCGCGCTGCCGAAACTGGGCAAGGGCTTGGGACTGATGGCGGCGCTATACGGCGCCGCACTGCTGATTGGCGCGCTGGGCGGCGCCCGCGACCCGCTGCAGCCGCTGGCCTTCATCAACACCGGCGGTGGCGGTGCCGCGGTCGAGCAGAAACTCGAGTTCCGCACCATCAAATCGGTCGCCGATCTCGAGGCCGAAGTCGCGCGGGCCAGTGCCGCCGGTAAATCGGTAATGCTCGACTTCTACGCCGACTGGTGCGTGTCCTGCAAAGAGATGGAGCGCTACACCTTCAGCGACGGCTCGGTGCAGACGGCCCTGAACGACGTGGTGCTGCTCAAGGCCGACGTCACCGCAAATGACGAGCTCGATCAGGAGCTGCTGCAGTACTTCGGCATCTTCGGCCCGCCGACCATCGTCTTCTTCGATCGCGCGGGCGAGGAGCGCGACGCTTACCGTATCGTCGGCTTCATGCCGGCCGAGGAATTTGCCGACCACGTCGGGCTGGCGCTGTCGCCAAGCGTATGAGCTCGACTCCTCTCAGGTTGGTCCGCATCGTTGCAATCGCCGCAATATTCGGTCTGGCAGGTTTCTACGCATCGCTGTACCTGCGCGA
Source organism: uncultured Chromatiales bacterium (assembly GCA_965601985.1). Taxonomy (GTDB): domain Bacteria; phylum Pseudomonadota; class Gammaproteobacteria; order Steroidobacterales; genus J054. The sequence goes on from CBFCXA010000132.1 coordinate 3,841, forward strand.
TGTACCGGCTCCTGAAGAGTTGCCCGCAGCGCCGGTCGAACCGGTTGCAGAACAGCCGGCGGAACCCGGGCTGGTCAGTTCGCTGCCGGACTTTTCGCTCAGCGATATCGACGGCAAAGCGCATTCGATTACCGAATGGTCCGGCCGGCCATTGCTGATCAATTTCTGGGCGACCTGGTGTGCGCCCTGCCTGCGGGAAATGCCATTGTTGCAGAAGCTGCAGGACCAGCGCGGCGACCGCTTGCAGGTCATCGGCATCGCGGTGGACCGCATGCCGGCGGTGCGGCGCTTTCTCGCCGAGGCCGGCGTCAGTTATCCGGTGCTGGTCGGCCAGCAGGATGCGATGGATGCCGCGGAGTCGTTCGGTCCGGAGTTCCTCGCGCTACCGTTCTCGATTTTCGTCGGTGCCGACGGTGCCGTGCTGGGCCTGCGTCCCGGTGAGCTCGATCCGGACGAGCTGCGCGAGCTGATCGACACCCTGGACGCGGTAGCCGAAGGCCGGCTGGCGGTGGCACAAGCGCGCCGGATGATTGGCGAAGGCTGAGCATCTTTTTCCGGAAAACTGCTGGAATCTGCTGCTAAGTGGTTTAAACTCGCCGGCATCTTGATGATCGGCGATGGGCGACCCGATGGCCCGCATTCTGCTGCTGAACGGCCCCAATCTGAACCTGCTGGGTACCCGTGAGCCCGGGCGTTACGGGCGTCTGACGTTGCAGGAAATCGAGGCCGGGCTGGCTGCACTGGCCGGCGAACTCGGACACCAGCTCGACTGCCTGCAAAGCAACGCCGAGGCCGAGCTGGTTGAACGCGTGCACTCAGCGGCCGGCAAGGTCGACTTCATTCTGCTGAACCCGGGCGCCTTTACGCATACCAGCATCGCGCTGCGCGACGCGCTGCTTGGCGTAGACATTCCCTTTATCGAGGTGCACATCAGCAATGTGCATGCTCGCGAGGAGTTTCGTCGCCAGTCCTACTTCTCGGACATTGCAATCGGCAGCATCACCGGCCTGGGCCCGCAAGGTTACGAACTTGCCCTGCGCGGGGCCGACAGTTTTCTGCAGCGGGCCGCACAACCGGCCTGAACAGGAGGGATCGAGCATGGACATCCGCAAGGTCAAGAAGCTGATCGAACTGCTGGAAGAATCCGGGATCGCGGAAATAGAAATCACCGAAGGTGATCATGCCGTGCGAATCAGCCGCTACGCTCCGGGCAATGCGATGCCCGCGGCCGTGCAGATGGTCGCACCGGCGCCGATACCGGCAGCCGCAGCGCCCGCTGCCGCCGCAGCGCCGGCCGCAGCTGACGCGGCCGCGCCGCCTGCCGGTGACGGTGACGCAGTAACCGCGCCGATGGTCGGCACCTTCTATGCGTCACCGTCACCGGACGCCCAGCCTTTCGTGAAAGTCGGCGACGAGGTCGCGGTGGGCGACACGCTGTGCATCATCGAGGCGATGAAAATGATGAACCAGATCGAGTCCGACGTCGCCGGCAAGATCGTGTCCATCGAGGTCGAGAATGCCGAACCGGTGGAGTTCGGCCAGACCCTTTTCGTGATCCGCTGAGCCACGGCGGGAAGCCGAAGAAGCATGCTGGAAAAAATCCTGATCGCCAATCGCGGGGAGATTGCGCTGCGCATCCAGCGTGCCTGTCGCGAGCTGGGCATCAAGACGGTCGCGGTGCATTCCACCGCCGACACCGGGCTCAAGCACGTACTGCTGGCAGACGAGTCGGTCTGCATCGGTGCCGCACCGTCGGCCGACAGTTACCTGAACATGCCGTCGATCATCGCCGCGGCCGAAGTCACCGACTCGGTAGGCATACACCCCGGCTACGGGTTCCTGTCCGAGAACGCCGATTTCGCCGAACGCGTCGACAACAGCGGCTTCATTTTTATCGGGCCGCCGCCGGAAGTGATCCGGCTGATGGGCGACAAGGTGTCGGCAATCAGGGCCATGAAGGAAGCCGGCGTACCCTGCGTGCCGGGTTCGGACGGCCCGCTGGGCGACGACCCGGCGGAAAACCTGCGCATGGCACGCGATATCGGCTACCCGGTCATCATCAAGGCCTCCGGCGGCGGCGGCGGGCGCGGCATGCGGGTAGTCAACACCGAGGCCTCGCTGAACAGTGCGATTAGCCTGACGCGGGCGGAAGCCCAGGCAGCCTTCGGCAATCCCGTCGTATATATGGAGAAGTTCCTGGAACGCCCCCGGCATATCGAGTTCCAGGTCATTGCCGACAGTCACGGCAACGCGGTACACCTGTTCGAGCGCGATTGCTCCATGCAACGCCGCCATCAGAAGGTGCTGGAGGAAGCACCGGCACCCGGCATTACTCCCGAGCAGCGCGAACGCATAGGCCAGCGCTGCGTGCAGGCCTGCCTGGACATCGGCTACACGAACGCCGGCACCATCGAATTCCTCTACCAGGATGGCGAGTTCTACTTCATCGAGATGAACACGCGCCTGCAGGTAGAACACCCGGTTACCGAAATGATCACCGGCGTAGACCTGGTCAAGGAGCAGCTGCGGATCGCCGCCGGTGAGAAGCTGCGCTTCTCGCAGGGCGACCTGGACCTGCGCGGACATGCGATGGAATGTCGGATCAATGCGGAAGATCCGAAGACCTTCATGCCGTCGCCCGGGCGCGTCGAACTCTGGCACCCGCCGGGCGGCCCCGGCGTGCGCGTCGACAGTCACCTGTACAGCGGTTACATCGTACCACCCTACTACGATTCGATGGTCGGCAAGCTGATTACCTATGGCGACGATCGTGAATCGGCCATTGCGCGCATGCGCATCGCACTGAGCGAAATGGTGATCGAGGGCATCAAGACCAACATCCCGCTGCACCAGGAAATCTGCCAGCTCAAGATGTTCCGCGACGGCGGCACCGACATTCACTACCTGGAGAAGCGGCTCGAAC
>CBFCXA010000133.1:0-6712 GCA_965601985.1 uncultured Chromatiales bacterium
CGCGCAAGGTCCGTGAAGTTCGTCGAATTAAGCCTAATGGTTTCATGGCCTTACAATCTTGGCTGTATTGCAGCAAGATGTCTCGCTACTGCGCTCCAGGCACCCAGCAGCCCGGCCGCCAGGCCGCCGGCCAGCACCGCGAGCGCCATCGTTCCGTCCGCACCGAGTGGCGCGAAGCTGCTGCCATACAGGGCTACCAGGCGCGCTACCGGGCCACTCAGCGCCAGCGCTGCCGCCAGCAGGATGAACAGCGCGAGCAGACCACCGCCCAGGCCGTACCAGAACCCCAGGTACAGGAACGGGCGTCGCACGAAGGCATCCGTCGCGCCGAGCAGTTTCGAGACCTCGATCTCGGCCCGCTGGTTCTGGATGTCCAGCCGGATGGTGTTGCCGACGATGACCACGACCGCGATCAGCAGCAGGCTGCCGACCAGCCAGATGCCCCGGCGCGCAAGATCCAGAATCGCATTCAGCCGCGCGATCCACTCGGTATCGAGCCTGACTTGATCGACGCCTTTGCGTGCCACTAATTCAGCGCGCAACACGTTCAGAGCCTCTGGCACGAACGAGTCCGACGGGCGCACGACCAGCGTATCCGGCAGCGGGTTGCCTTCCAGAGTGTCCAGCAGGTCCCGATAGCCTGGATCCGAGCGAAATACTCCGAGCGCATCGTCCGCGGAAATCCATTGCACCGATTCGATGCCGTCGCGCGCGCGTAGCTCATCCCGAAGTGACTCGACCAGCTGAGTATCAATACCCGGGACGAGATACACGGAGAAGTCGCGCACGCTGTCCCAGCCGCCGGCTATCGCTTCGCCATTGCGCACCGCCATGTGCAGTGCGGCCGGCAGGGCAAGCGCGATGCCGATAACCGAAACAGTCAGCAGGCTGCCAATTGGCGAACGCGTGAGCTTGCCCAGCGCAGCTATGCAGTTGCGTAAGTGTGCCGCCAGCCAATTAATCATCAGTCTGTTTGTATAGATGCTGCGAGTCGGCCAGCGTTGAGCTGTACCTGGCGTCCGCCAAGCGAATCGAGCAGTGCGAGATCGTGCGTCGCGATCACACTGGTTACGCCGATTTCGTTCAGCCGCCTGAACAGCTGCATGATCTCCAGCGACAGTTCCGGGTCGAGATTGCCGGTCGGTTCGTCGGCGATCAGCAGCGGCGGCCGGCTGATTACCGCGCGTGCAATGCCAACCCGCTGCTGCTCGCCGGCCGACAGGGAGTCGGGCCGGTTCTGCTCTCGGCCCAGCAGTCCGACCTGGTCCAGCGATGCGCGCACGCGTTTGCCGATCTCCCTGCGCGTCACACCGGCGATTATCAGCGGTAACGCGACGTTGTCGAATATCGAGCGGTCCGGCAGCAGCTTGTGATCCTGGAACACCATGCCGATGCCGCGGCGATGTTCCGGCACCTGTCGCGTCGGCAACCGGCCGATATTCCGACCGCCGACCAGCACCTGGCCGCGCGTCGGTCGTTCGATCAGCGCGATGAGTTTCAGCAGCGTGCTCTTGCCCGCGCCGGAATGCCCGGTCAAAAAAATCAGCTCGCCGGCACCGATCTCGAGCGTCACTTCGCTCAGACCGTCGCGCCCGCCGGGATAGCGTTTGGTCACGTGCTCGAAGCGAATCATGAGTCCGACTCGCCGACCAGCGCGGTCGCATACTGCCCGGCATCGAACACATCCATGTCGTCGATGCCCTCGCCGATTCCGATAAAGCGGAACGGCAGTTCAAATTCCTCGCTGAGCGCGAGCAGCACACCGCCTTTGGCGCCGCCATCCAGCTTGGTCATGGTAATGCCGGTCAGGCCGACGGTCTTGTGAAACTCGCGCGCCTGGTTCACCGCGTTCTGGCCCAGGCTCGCGTCCAGAACCAGCATCGTCTCGTGCGGCGCATCGGCATCCAGTCGTTTTATCACGCGCACGATCTTCGCCAGTTCGTCCATCAGCCCGGCTTTGTTCTGCAGCCTGCCGGCCGTGTCGGCGAGCAATACGTCCACATCGCGTGCTTTCGCCGCCTCCATCGCGTCGTAGATCACCGCGGCCGGATCGGCGCCGGGCTGTTGCGCGATGACCGGCACATCGTTGCGCTCGCCCCAGGCCTCGAGCTGCTCGATCGCGGCAGCCCGGAAGGTATCGCCGGCCGCGAGCATTACTTCGAGCCCGCGCGCCTTGAACTCGTGCGCCAGCTTGCCGATGGTCGTGGTCTTGCCCGACCCGTTGACGCCGACGATCAGCACCACGAAGGGTCTCGGACCGCTGCCGGGGTCGAGCGCCTGCGCGCGGTCGGCCAGCAGCTCAGCGATGCTGTCGCGCAGTGCGATGCGAATGCCGGCATCGTCGTCGGCACCGCTGCGTTTGAGCCGCTTCTTCAGGCCCTGCAGCACCCGCTCGGTCGCGTCGAGGCCTACGTCGGCCATCAGCAGCTGGGTTTCCAGCTCTTCCTCCAGTTCGGCGTCGAGTTTGCGCTTGCCGCCCAGGCGCAGTCCGGAACCTTTGTTCAGCCGTTGCTTGAGGCGTCCAAAGAATCCGGGGCGTGGCTTTTTCTCGTCGGGTTCCGACATGCAGCGCATCTTAGCAACACGGGCAGGCCGTTTTGCCGTCCGCGTGGCTCTACAATTCACGCATGGCGAGAAAAAAGAATAAGCCGCGTGGCAGCGTGCGCATCATCGCCGGCGAGTGGCGCGGCCGGCGACTCAAGCTGGCCGAAGGCGACCGGGCGCGCCCGACGCCGGACCGGGTGCGCGAGACACTGTTCAACTGGCTGATGCCGGTCATCGACGGCGCGCGTTGTCTCGATCTGTTCGCCGGCAGCGGGGTGCTGGGCATCGAGGCCCTGTCGCGCGGCGCACGGAGTGCGGTGCTGGTCGACAAGGACGCGACGGTGCTGGATGCGCTGGACGAGAACCTCGAGCAGCTGGACACCGGCGCGGCGGAACTCGTCGAAGCGGATGCCTGGCAATACCTGAAAGGCGACGCGCAGGCTTTCGACATCGTGTTCCTCGATCCGCCCTACGCGCAGAAGGGCCTGGGAGAGTTGTGTACACTCCTCGGGCGCGGCTGGCTGGCTCCCGGCGCGCGCATCTACCTGGAGTGGCGCCGCAGCGGAGCGCGGCCGGTACTGCCGGAAGACTGGCAACTACTCCGCGAGAAAATGGCCGGCCAGGTGCAGTACGCGCTGGCCCGATGGAAGTAGCAGCATGTCGGTAGGCGCAATGTATCCGGGGACTTTCGACCCCATTACCAACGGTCATCACGAACTGGTACGCCGCGCGGCGCGGGTTTTCCACCGCGTCGTCGTCGCGGTCGCGGCAAGCCCGCACAAGCAGCCGATGTTCAGCCTCGACGAACGCACATCCATGGCCAGGGAAGTGCTCTCCGACATTTCTAATGTCAGTGTCGACAGCTACGAAGGCCTGACCGTCGAGTACGCGGCCGGCAACGACCTGAGCGTCGTGGTGCGCGGCCTGCGGGCGGTGTCCGACTTCGAGTACGAGTTCCAGTTATCGAGCATGAATCGTCAGCTGCAGCAGGATGTCGAGACGGTGTTTCTCTGTCCGGAAGCCGAGTACACCTTTATATCTTCCACACTGGTGCGCGAGGTTTCAGCGCTGGGAGGCGATGTAAGCGCCTTCGTGCACCCGGTCGTGCAGCGGGCGCTTGCGGAGAAACTCGGATGAACGCATTGCGCCTGCGTATCGCCACCGTCGCGGCACTGCTGTGCCTGCTGCCGTTTACGCTCGCGGCCGCGCCCGCGGTACCCGGCCAGGCCGCGATCGCCAGTGCGCATCCGCTGGCCAGCGCAGCGGGCGAGGAAATACTCGCTGCCGGCGGCAATGCTTTCGACGCCGCAGTTGCGGTTGCCGCCGCGCTGGCTGTAGTCGAACCGTATTCGTCCGGGCTCGGCGGGGGCGGTTTCTTCCTGCTGTACCTGGCGGAAGAACAGCGCTACGTGTTCGTCGACGCGCGCGAAGTGGCGCCTGCGGCGGCGACGCCGGACATGTACATCGACGAGAACGGCGAGCCGATGCGCGGTGCGTCGCTGAACGGACCGCTGGCCGCCGGCATCCCGGGCCATGTGGCCGGGCTTTCGCACCTGTCGGAGAAATACGGGCGGCTGGGCCTGGCAGACGCGCTGGCGCCGGCGATCCGTTACGCTACCGACGGTATCCCGGCATATACGCGCATGCTGCTCGGCCTGCGCTTTCGCAGGAAAACCGCGGAGCAGTGGCCGGACTTCGGGAAGGTCTTTTACCCGGACGGCGAACCGCCCGAAGAGGGCGAGATCATTCGCCAGCCGGATCTCGCCAACAGCCTGAAGCGGATTGCCAAACGCGGTCGTGATGAGTTCTATCGCGGCAAGCTGGGCAAAGCCATGGTCGAGGGCACGCGCGCGGCCGGCGGCATCTGGAGCCTCGAGGATTTCAAGAGCTACCGGGTCGTCGAGCGCGAACCGCTGCAGGCGGAGCTCTACGGTGTGAAGCTGATCTCGGCGCCGCCGCCGTCCTCCGGCGGTGTGGCCATCATCAATATCATGAACCTGGTGTCCGGCTTCGACCAGGCAAGTCTCGACGAGGTAGACGAGGCGCACGTGCTGATCGAAGCGATGCGTCGCGCCTACCGCGATCGCGCGCTGTACCTCGGCGATCCGGACTTCGTCGACATCCCGGTCGCGCGGCTGACCAGCCCGTATTACGCGGCCGGGCAACGCACCAACATCCGCCTGGATCGTGCTACCCCGTCGGCCGACCTGCCGGGCTTATGGCCTGCCGGCGCCGAGTCGAACCAGACCACGCACTTTTCGCTCATCGACGCCGACGGCAATCGCGTGGCCGCGACGCTGACCATCAACGGCTGGTACGGCGCCGGCTTCATGCCGCCGGGCACCGGCATCATCCTGAACAACGAGATGGACGACTTCGCGATCGCGCCGGGTGTGCCCAATGGATTCGATCTGTTGGGTACCGAAGCCAATGCGGTCGGTCCGGGACGCCGGCCGCTGTCGAGCATGTCGCCGACCTTCCTCGAGTCCGACCGCGGCGTCGCGATTCTCGGCACACCGGGCGGCAGCCGCATCATCACCATGGTGCTGCGTGCCGCGATGGCCTGGATGGACGGTGCGACGGCGCAGGAGATGGTCGAACTCAAGCGCTTTCATCACCAGTACTATCCGGACTCGGTGGCGTACGAGGAAGGCGCGCTGACCGAGGAGCAGGTGCAGGCGCTTACCGAGCGCGGCCACAAGCTGCGCGCCAGCCGACGCGGCTTCGGCAATATGAACGTGGTGACCTGGGACTTCGAGACCGGCAAGGTCGAGGCGGCGACCGATCCGCGCGGCAAGGTCGAGGGCCGCGTTTACTGATCGCTCCGCCGGCCTAGCGCTGGCAGTTGATGCAGTAAAAACTCGAGCGCTGGCCGATCACGCGCTGGCGAATTTCGCTGCCGCAGTCGACGCAGGCCAGGCCTTCTCGGTCGTAGACTTTCAGTTCGTGACGAAAATAGCCGGGCTGGCCGTCACTGCCGTAGAAATCCCTGAGCGTCGTGCCGCCGGCCCGGATCGCCGCCGCGAGCACTTCGCGTATCGCGGCAGCCAAGCGCGAATAGCGGGAAACCGATACCCGACCGGCCGGGCGATGCGGGTGAATGCCGGCCATGAACAGCGACTCGCTCGCATAAATGTTGCCGACGCCGACCACCACCTGCGCGGTCATGATGAACGGCTTGATCGCCACCCGGCGGCCGCGGCTCAGCGAGTGCAGGTAGTCGCCGGTGAACGCGTCGTCCGTGGGTTCGGGCCCGAGGTCGGCCAGCAGCGGGTGAGCCAGCGGCGTGTCCGCGCCCCACAGCAGCGAGCCGAAGCGGCGTGGGTCGCAGAACCTGAGGATCTCGCCGTTGTCTAATTCAATATCGTAGTGATCATGCGGGTTCGGCGGTGCCGGCTCCGGCAGCACCCGAAGCGAACCGGTCATCCCCAAGTGCATCAATGCGGTGCCGCGATCGGTGTCCAGCAGCAGGTATTTCGCGCGTCGGCCGATCCGCCGGATGGTCGCGCCGGCCAGCTTCTGCTCCAGCCGCGGCGGCACCGGCCAGCGCAGCCGGCGATCGCGCACCCGCAGGCGCTCGATGCGGCGCCCCTCGACATGGGGCGCGATGCCGCGGCGCGTGGTCTCGACTTCGGGCAGTTCAGGCATGGCCGAGCGGCGCTGTGTTTTCGCAATGCAGCAATGACCATAAATCGACGCCTGAAGCATGCTGCGTTTCCTTGGACAGGGGCAGCCTGTTCGTTATAGTCCCCGCCACTTTCAACGTAATGGAGCAACGCACGCGATGATGGATTACCTCTACGGCCTAGCCGACCTGTCCCTGTGGGGCTATGTCGGTGTGGCCTTTCTGCTGGTCCAGGTCTCTATGATGGGCGTGACCCTGTACCTGCACCGGGACCAGGCCCACCGGTCCATCGATCTGCATCCTGCGTTGCGCCATTTCTTCCGCCTCTGGATCTGGCTGACCTCCGGCATGGTGACTCGCGAGTGGGTGGCCGTGCACCGCAAGCACCACGCGATGTGTGAGCGGGCAGGCGACCCGCACAGCCCGGTCGTTTTCGGCCTGAGCAAGGTACTGCTGGAAGGCGCCGAACTATACCGCGTCGAAACCGCCAACGAGGAGACCGTCGAGAAGTACGGTCGCGGCTGCCCGGACGACTGGATCGAG
>CBFCXA010000134.1:0-6709 GCA_965601985.1 uncultured Chromatiales bacterium
AAGTGGCTTGAACAGCGATTCGACCAGTAGAATTCAGTTACCCAGGCAGACGAAAGGGACGCGGCCGGCTTTTTTCGATGACCCGGCAATCGACCAGGTCATGACCTTCGTCCTCGAGCTGGCGACGGAGCTGGCCGTGGTCCGTGAGCGGCTGGATACCGTCGAGTGGCTGTTGGACGAGAACGGCAGTGTGACCCGCGAACAGATCGAAGCTTACGAGCCGTCACCGGACGTCGAGCAGCAGCGCAAGCAGTGGCTGGAGGAATACTTTTCGCGCGTGTTGCGCATGCATCCGGCGGAATAAAGTGACCAGTCACTGACTGGTCTGGACGAGGATCAAAGAATGGCGGTAGAAGCGAAGGAAATCCCTGTAGCTAACATCGAGAGGCTGGTCCAGCCGACGCACGACGAGCGGTCGCGTCAGCGCGCCGTCAGCATGTTGCGCTGCCACGCGATCATTAATATGCGCCAGGCGATGCAGCAGGATTACGAAAACCGGGTCGAGCCCGCACTGGAGCGTCGCGGCGAGCAGCCGCAGGACTGGAAGTCCATCGAGTCTGCGATGCAGTCGCAGCCTTCGTACCGCTTCTACAGCGCGACGCGCTACAACGTGCAGGAGATGTGTTACCTGTGTGTTCAGCCGGCCATCGAGCGTTCGCTGCCGGAGATGATCGGCGTGGCCCGCGAGCTGGCCGAAAAGTCGCCGGCCGGCGGCTCTCTCACCCTCGACCCGTCGCTCGAACTGCCGAAACACTCGCAGGCGCTGGATATTCATCTCACGCCAGGCTGGGTGTACGCGGAACATACCGAAGACGACGTTGCCCAGGGCGCGGTAATCACTTTCGGCGGCAAGGTGTTCACCGGCCAGCACCGTTATCGCAACCAGCCGGGTGCGATCGGTGATTCGATCGCGCACTGGGTCGAAAAGCGATTCCCCGGCTTCCAGCCGCGGCGCATACTCGACATCGGCACCACGTCGGGCGGTAACCTGCTGCCGTATCACGATGTCTTTCCTGACGCGGAGATACACGGTATCGACGTGTCGGCGCCGGTTCTGCGCTACGGCCACGCGCTCGCGCAGCACGCTGGTGTGCCGGTGCATTTCTCGCAGCAGAACGCCGAGCAGACAAACTTCCCGGACGGGCATTTCGATCTGATCGTTTCCAGCTTTTTCTTCCACGAGATCCCGTTGCGCAGTACGCGAAAGATCCTGCGCGAGTGCCACCGACTGCTCAGCCCGGGTGGCCTGATGGCGCACATGGAACTGCCGGACGAGGTCTCGGTGAGCGACTACGAGAACTTCTTCTGGAACTGGGACACGCGCAACAACAACGAGCCCTGGTACACGGCCTACCGCGAGCAGGACCCGGTTGCGCTGTGCACGGAGGCCGGTTTCGCCCCCGACAGCAGCTTTAAACTGCTGATTCCCGACTATCGGAGTTTCGGGCCGGGCTTCCTGGAGCAGTGCGTCAGCGGCGAAGCCGATGCGCCGTCACACGGCGAGGGTGGCTGGTTCATTTTTGGCGCCCGCAAAGACTGATCGCCGACGCCGCTGACTAGGCGAGCGCCACCAGCAGGTCGCCGGTGTCGATTTGCGCGCCGACCTCCACACAGACTCGTTCAACCTTACCGTCCTGGTCTGCTTTCAGCTGGGTCTCCATTTTCATCGCTTCAATTGACAGCAGCGCATCGCCCTTGCTGACACGCTGACCAGGCTGTACCCGGCAGGCGGTGACCACGCCGGGCATTGGCGCGCCGACCTGCCGCGGGTCGTCCGCGTCGGCCTTGGGCCGGATTTCGCGGCTCACCGCTGCGCCGCGGTCGCGGATCGTCACGCTGCGTGGCTGACCATTCAGTTCGAAGAACACGCGGCGGTTGCCCTTGGTATCGGGCTCACTGGCAGTGAAGAAGCGGATGATCAGCCGCTTGCCGGGCTCGATCTCGAATTCGACTTCGTTCTCCTGGTCCATGCCGTAGAAAAACACCGGTGTCGGCAGCACGCTGACGTCGCCGAACTCCGCGCGATGGCTGGCGTATTCGCGAAATACCTTTGGATACAGGGTGTACGACGACAGGTCGGTATCGCTCAGCTGCCAGCCCGTGCCCTTGGCCGCCGCCGCGCGGGCCGCATCGAGGTCCAGCGGCGGCAGCCTGGCGCCAGGCCGCTCGGTAACCGGTTTTGCCCCGCCCAGTATCTTTTTTTGCAGCTCTTTCGGGAAACCGCCGTGCGGCTGGCCGAGGTCACCGCGAAACAGGCCGACGACCGATTCGGGGAAGTTCACCTCGTGCGACGGGTCGAGCACGTCCTCGGCGGTCAGCCCGCTGGTGACCATGTACAGCGCCATGTCGCCGACGACTTTCGAGGTCGGCGTCACCTTTACGATGTCGCCAAACAGGTCGTTTACCTGCGCGTAAGTCTCGGCGACTTCCGGCCAGCGGTGCTCGATTCCCAGCGAGCGCGCCTGTTCACGCAGGTTGGTGTACTGCCCGCCGGGCATCGCGTGGCGGTAGACGTCGGCCGTGCCGGCGCGAATCTCGCTCTCGAAGGGCTGGTAGAACTGCCGTACCGCCTCCCAGTAGTGGGAGATTTCGCGCATCGCCGAGCGGTCGATACCCGGATCGCGATCGGTGTCGGCGAGTACCTCGACGATCGAGTTCAGATTCGGCTGGGACGTCAGCCCGCTCATCGAATCGATCGCGCCGTCGACGATGTCCGCGCCGGCCCGCGCCGCGGCGATCACGGTGGCCGCCGCCACGCCGCTGGTGTCGTGGGTATGGAAATGAATCGGCAGGCCGGTCTGTTCGCGCAGCGCCGTGACCAGCTGCTCGGCGGCGGCCGGCCGGCAGACGCCGGCCATGTCCTTGACGCCGATCAGATGCACGCCGGCTTTCTGCAGTTCGTCGGCCAGGCCCAGGTAGTAGTCGAGCGTGTACTTGCCACGCGCGTCGTGCAGCATGTCGCCGGTGTAGCAGATCGTGCCTTCGCAGAGCTTGCCGGTCTCGAGCACCGCGTCGATCGACACGCGCATATTCTCGACCCAGTTCAGCGAGTCGAATACCCGGAACAGGTCAATGCCGGTCGCCGCGGCCTGGCGCACGAAGTAGCGCACGACGTTGTCCGGATAGCTGGTATAGCCGACCGCATTCGCACCCCGCAGCAGCATCTGCAGCAGCATGTTCGGCATGGCGGAACGCAGCCGTGCGAGCCGGTCCCAGGGGTCTTCCTTCAGAAAGCGCATCGCGACATCGAAGGTCGCACCGCCCCAGCATTCGAGTGAAAAGATTTCCGGCAGCAGACGCGCATAAGCGGGCGCGATCGCCAGCAGGTCGTGTGTGCGCATGCGCGTGGCCAGCAGCGACTGGTGCGCATCGCGCATGGTGGTGTCGGTGAGCAGCACGCGCGGTTCGTCGCGTACCCAGGCCGCGAATCGCTCCGCGCCCAGCTCGTCGAGGCGCTGGCGGAAGCCGTCGGGAACGACCTCGGGCAGCTTGCGCGGTAGCGCCGGTGTCGGTAGCTGCGCAGGCTTGTCGCGGCCGGCAACGTCGGAGTTGCCGTTCACGATCACGTCACCGATGAAGCCTAGCAGGCGCGTGGCGCGGTCGCGCTTGCGTGGAATCTGGAACAGCTCCGGCGTTTCGTCTATGAAGCGGGTCGAATACTCGGCGCTGACAAATGCCGGATGGTTGATCAGGTTCTCGAGAAACGCGAGGTTGGTGCTCACGCCGCGCACGCGGAACTCGCGCAGCGCCCGATCCATGCGCCGCACGGCACTCTCGGGCGTCGGCGCCGAGGCGGTCACTTTCACCAGCAGCGAATCATAGTAGGGCGTCACCCGGGCGCCGGGGAAGGCAGTACCGCCGTCGAGGCGAACGCCGAAGCCCGATGCGCTGCGGTAGGTCACGATGCGGCCGTAATCGGGAACGAAGTTGTTCTCCGGGTCCTCGGTCGTGACCCGGCACTGCAGTGCATGTCCGTTCAGATGGATGTCGGCCTGCTGCGGCAGGCCCTGGTTGCTGCCGATCGCCTCGCCGGCCGCTACCCGAAGCTGGGCCTGCACGATGTCGACGCCGGTCACCGCCTCGGTCACGGTGTGCTCGACCTGGATGCGCGGATTCACTTCGATGAAGTAGAACTCGCCGCTGTCGATGTCCTGCAGGAACTCCACGGTGCCGGCGTTCTGGTAACCCGCAGCACGGCCCAGGCGCAGCGCGGCCTCGCACAGCTCGTCGCGCTGTTGCTGATTGAAGTACGGCGCCGGGGCCCGTTCGACTACCTTCTGATGCCGGCGCTGCACCGTGCAGTCGCGCTCGAACAGGTGCACCAGCGAGCCGTGCTGGTCACCGAGCAGCTGCACCTCGACGTGCCGGGCCCGGCTCACCAGTTTTTCCAGGTACACCTCATCGTTGCCGAACGCGCTGCCTGCTTCGCGGCGCGCCGGCTCGAGCTGCGCGGCCAGATCGTCGGCTGATTCGAGCACGCGCATACCGCGCCCGCCGCCGCCCCAGCTCGCCTTGAGCATCACCGGATAGCCGATCTCCTCGGCGAGTTTCCGGCACTCGTCCAGGTCTTCGGGCAGCGGGTCGGTTGCCGGCATCACCGGCACGTCGGCCGAGACCGCCAGCCTGCGGGCCGCCACCTTGTTGCCGAGCTGGCGCATCACGTCCGACGGCGGGCCGACGAAAATGATACCGGCCGCGCGGCAGGCGTCGGCGAAATCCGGGTTTTCGGACAGGAACCCGTAGCCGGGATGGATGGCGTCGACTTCCGCCAGCCGCGCGACGCGCAGCACGTCGTCGATGTCCAGGTACGCGCCCAGCGGGCTGCCGCCGACCCCCACCTAGTAAGACTCGTCGGCCTTGAACCGGTGCAGCGCGAAACGGTCTTCGGCCGCGTAGATCGCCACGGTCCGCATGCCGAGCTCGGTCGCGGCGCGGAACACGCGAATGGCGATTTCGCTGCGGTTGGCGACCAGCAGGCGGCGGATAGGCTGGTTCATCGGCGCATGGCAAGGGTCGACATGCGAGCCAGCTTACCAGCCGGCAGGGATTACCGGGCAGCGTCGGTTTGCGAGTGGGGCCGGACCGCTCGCGGCGTCGAGCGACAGCTATCGCCAGATCGAATCGGGCACCCGGTAGCTGCCGAGTATGCGCAGGTAGTTGCCGCGTTCGAACGCGACCGGGTCTGGAGAGTTCTGCTGGCTCATGCTGCCCTTGAGCTGCTCGAGCGATTCGTACTCGTGCTCATCCAGCCACTCGCCGGCGTCTGCGCGAATCTCGTCCAGCCGACCGGGTCCGTTCTTCAGCAGCGTGCTGCACAGGTAGGTGACGTCAGCACCGCATAGACACAGTTTCAGTGCGTCTTCGGCCGTGTGCACGCCGCCGGTGGCCGCCAGCGACAGCTGCACGTGGCCGCGCAGGATCGCAATCCAGCGCATCGCCAGCAGGCTCTCGTGCGAGTTCGACAGCTGCAGTGTCTGCTCGACGGTAAGCTGCTCGAGATCGATATCCGGCTGGTAGAAGCGGTTGAACAGCGCCACGCCGTCGGCACCGGCCGCCTCCAGGCGCTGCACCAGGTTGCCGATTGACGAGTACTGCGGCGAGAGCTTTACTGCCACCGGCAGGCTGACTTCACTGCGTATCCCGCGCAGTATGTCGACGACGCGCTGCTCGGCGGCTTCGCTGGTTTCGTTGATGTCTGCAGCGACGTGATAGACGTTCAGCTCCAGCGCATCGGCCCCGGCCTGCTGCAGGCTCTTTGCGTGCCGCACCCAGCCGCCCGGGCTGGTGCCATTCAGGCTCGCGATCACCGGGATGTCGAGGCTCTCTTTCAGTCGCCGCAACTGCTCGAGGTACTCGTCGCGGCGGCTGGGCAGCTCGTCGTGCACCGGCAGGTAGCTGGAAGCCTCGCCGTGCCCGATGTCCTGGAAATGCGCCAGCTCGTGCGCGCGGCTCTCCTCGACTTCGATTTCTTCCTCGAACAGCGAGTACATCACCAGCGCGCTGGCGCCGTGATCCTCGAGCGTCTTTGCCATACCGAGGTCTTTCGACAGCGGCGAGGACGACGGCACGAACGGGCTGTCGAGTTCGAGTCCGAGGTAACGGGTGTGCAGGTCAGCGCTCATAGCGAATCACTCATTGTGCGGCCTCGCCGGGGTGTCGAGCGCCGCCAGCTGCTCGTAGTGGCGATAGCGTTCGTCCACGTCCTGCTGGGCCCTCGCCATCAGCGCATCGGCCGCGGCCTTGTCCGTGCGTTCGAGAATGCCGAAGCGCATCTCGGTGGAAGCGAACTCCCGGTACGGGATACTCGGCTTCTTCGAGTCCAGCTGCAGCGGGTTCTTACCCTCGGTCGCGCGCCGCGGGTCGTAGCGGAACAGCGGCCAGTGGCCGCTGGCCACGGCGAGTTCCTGCTGCGTCAGGTTGCGGTGCAGGTCGATGCCGTGCGCGATGCACGGGCTGTAGGCGATGATCAGCGACGGACCCGGGTAGGCCTCGGCCTCGCGGAAGGCACGCAGCGTCTGTACGTCCTTCGCACCCGATGCCACGTGCGCCACGTACACATGTTCATAGGCCATCGCGATCATTGCGAGGTCCTTCTTGACCACGGGCTTGCCGCCGGCGGCGAATTTCGCGACTGCTCCCAGCGGTGTCGCCTTGGACATCTGCCCGCCGGTGTTCGAGTAGACCTCGGTGTCGAGCACCAGCACGTTGA
>CBFCXA010000135.1:0-6706 GCA_965601985.1 uncultured Chromatiales bacterium
TGTGGAGTTCGAGTAGCGTCCCACGCGGCGCGTTTACCCGACCATGACCATGGCCTCGCCCGAGCAGCTGGCCCAGGCGCTGACCGGCGGCGACCGGCGGGCGCTGGCACGCGGTATCACGCTGCTCGAGTCAAGCCGCGCAGAAGATGCCGGCCCGGCGAATCGCCTGCTCGAACTGATTGCACCGCAGGCCGGCCGTTCGATACGCGTCGGCATTTCCGGCGTGCCCGGGGTCGGCAAATCGACCTTCATCGAAAGCCTGGGCAACCGGCTGATCGACCACGGCAAGCGGGTCGCGGTGCTGGCCGTCGACCCGTCTTCCGCGCTCAGCGGCGGTTCGATACTCGGTGACAAGACCCGTATGGAAACACTGTCGCGGCGCCTCGAGGCCTTCATCCGGCCCTCGCCCGCCGGCCGCACGCTCGGCGGCGTCGCCCGGCATACCCGCGAAACCATGCTGCTGGTCGAGGCAGCGGGTTTCGACGTGGTCATCGTCGAAACCGTCGGCGTAGGCCAGTCGGAAATCGCCGTGGCGGAGATGACCGACCTGTTCCTGCTGATGCTGCAGCCGGGGGGCGGCGACGAACTGCAGGGCATCAAGCGCGGTATCGTCGAACTCGCAGACCTGGTGGTGGTCAACAAGGCCGACGGCGACCTGGCACTGGCCGCCGGCCGCTCGGCCGCCGACTATCGCAACGCGCTGCGCTTCCTGCAGCCGAGGCATCCCGACTGGGAGGTGCCGGTGGTCAGCTGCTCGGCGCTGGAAGACCGTGGTGTGGCCGAGATCTGGGCACTGGTCGAGAAGTTTCGCGAACGCATGACGGCCAATGGCGAACTCGAACGCGCGCGCTCGGCCCAGGCAGTGGCCTGGCTGTGGGACGAGATCGGCGAGTACCTGCTGGACCGGGTCAAGAGCGATCCGGACGTGCGGCGCCGGGCACAGGAACTGGAAGCGCGCGTCGCGGCCGGGCAGACTTCTCCACGCGCCGCGGCCCAGGCGATTATCGATACGTTCTGGGCTACCTGACTGGATTTAACGGAGCTTGCACACCGGTATGATCGGAAAACTCAATCACGTCGCCATCGTCGTCCCCGACCTGGGATCGGCTACGGCGATCTATCGGGATACCCTGGGCGCCGACGTCTCGGCACCGGAAGATCTGCCAGAACATGGCGTCACTACGGTATTCGTGAACCTGCCCAACACCAAGATAGAGCTGCTGCATCCGCTGGGTGAAGACTCGCCGATCGCGCGCTTCCTAGACAAGAACCCGTCCGGCGGCATGCACCATGTCTGCTACGAAGTGCAGGACATCCTTGCCGCGCGGGATCGCCTGAAAGCCGAGGGCGCACGCGTGCTTGGCAGCGGCGAGCCGCAGACCGGCGCGCACGGCAAGCCGGTACTGTTCCTGCACCCGAAAGACTTCTGCGGCACGCTGGTAGAACTGGAGCAGGTCTGAGAGACCGTTACCAGGGCAGTTCCTGGCCGTCTGCGTTCAAAAAGCGGGCCACGTCATCATCGGTCATGGTGTCGATGCGCTCGAGCATGTCGGCGACGGCATCCTCCGGCCGCTGCAACTCGATGATGCCCTGGCGCACCAGCGGCATGATGTCGCGGAACTCTTTCGGTACCGGATCGTCCGGGCCGATGTCCAGGACGCCACGCGTATCGACCACACCGGGATTGATCAGGGCCACGCGTATCCCCTGCCCCGCCAGGTGCAGGCCGAGATTCTTGGCGATCAGGTGCAGGCCGGCCTTGCTCGCGCGATACGGCAGGTAACTGTTCGGCGCAGCACTCACCTGGCCGATCGAGCCGGCAGCGCTGCCGAGAATCACGATTTTCTTCTGCTCACTGCGAGCTACCTGCGGCAAAAATGCCGCGCTTACCTGCGTCGTACCCAAGGTGTTTACATTCATGATGCGCGCAAATAACTCGAAGTCCAGTTCCGGAAACTTCTGAAGGTCGGGATCGCCGAGCAAGGCCGCATTGTTGAGCAGCACATCGATCGATTCGTCGACGAGCTTGCCCGACAGCACCGCGACGCTGGACGCATCGGCAATATCCAGTTGCTCGATGACGAGATTCGAGTGTGCTTCGGCGATCGCCTGCAGCTCCGACGCCCTGTCCGGAGTCCGGCAGGTCGCGATCACGCGCCAGCCGCGTTGGGCATACTGGCGCGCGAATTCCAGGCCGATGCCGCGATTGGAACCGGTTATCAGCACCGTGGACTGCATATTCACTCCCCCTTGCGCATGCGCCGGCAGGCAGCCTGCCAACAGGCATAGCGCCCCCGCCAGGAGCCGGATGATCAGATTTCGCATTGCCACTTTCTCCCCTGGCAGAGTGCCCGTGCATTCTGCCATAGCGGCTTCTGGGCACCGCGGCGCCGGCCTGGGGCCGTTTCGTGACGGCGCTCAAAGACCGGACGGCGGCCGACTGGCAGCATTCCGTCAAACCGTAAAATCATGGCGCCCCAATGTATCCGCAACACTTCGGTCTGAGCGGCCGCCCTTTCACGGGTGGGCCTGGTTCACAGTTCCTGGTCGCCAACGCACAGGTTGCCAGCGCCGTGGCGCATTTGCAGGATTCGCTGCTCTCGCGCGACGCCGTGGTGCTCGTTTCGGGCGGCCCGGGCGTCGGCAAGAGCGCGCTCTTGGAGCATGCCCGCCAGGGCGTCGACGGCCAGGCAGTAGTCGCCTGGGCGGACCTCAGACAGTGCGAGCCCGAACAACTGTTCGATGCACTGCTGCTGAGTCTCGGCGAAGGACCGGGCAACGGCAGCGGCGCGGACTCCTGGCACCGTCTGCGTGCGGCTGTCGCGAAGCACAACGCCGAAGACCGCAGTGTCACGGCGGCCATCGATGTCAACGGCATCACATTGGAACGCGCCAAGCGGCTGCTGCGCCTCGCCTACCTGATGGGCGAGCCGGGATCGCAGCTGAACCTGGTACTGCAGGGCCCGCACACGCTGCACAAGCTGCTGGACGTACCCGGCCTGATCGCGCTGCGCCAGCGCGTGGTGTACCGCCATCGCGTGCGTCCGCTGAGCCAGACCGAGACCATGGACTACCTGGTACAGCGAGTGCAGGAAGCCGGCGGCGATGCACAGACGCTTTGCAATGCCGAGGTCGCGCGCAAAGTTTTCGCCTATGTTGCCGGCGTACCACGACTGATCAACACGCTGATGGAAGCGGCGCTGGCCGAAGCCGCAGCCCGCCAGGACGACGCGCTGACCGAAGAGATCGTCGACCGCGTCGCCAATGCACTGGGCTGGAAACCGATGGTCCGGCGCACGGCGCAACGCCCCCCGGCCACCGCTGCTGCCCCGACCGCAACTGCAGCGCCCGCCAAGGCCAGCCCGCCCAGCCAGCCGACGCCGGCAGCCGCGCCGCCACCGGCCTACGAGCCGCCGCCAGGCGTGCCGGAAATGAATCCGTCGGACACCAGCGCGACCGGCATGCTGCGACTGGAAGATCTCGACGACCGGTTTGCCGAATCGGTATTCGCCGGGGACGAGGAAACCAGCGCCGCCTGACGCGGCGCGTCCTCAGGCGGCCAGTTCGGCCGCGGTTGTGCGCAGGCTGTCGACGTTAATAGCGGCCAGGTAGCGCGCGTCGCGCTCGCTGCGCCTCAGAGTCTTCTTCACGATGCCTTCGAGATTCGGCCGCTTGCCGGCCGGCTCCTCTGCCTTGCCGAGCCCGCCGCCGAACTCGACCAGGGTGTCGACACCCGAGTCCAGTGCGGTCGCCAGGCAGCCGACCCAGTTCACCGGGTTGAACAACTGGAAGAACAAGGCCGTCCGGATCGCGCCCCAGTGCGGGTCGTGGACCCGGCCCGTGAAATTCGACAGCACGTCGAAGCGCGGGGCCTCGAAACGGGTGTCTTCCAGCACCGCGCGAAACCGCTGCGCGGCCTCGACCATGAGGTAGGTATGAAACGCGCCTTCGGTGGCCAGCGGGATCGCACGCTTGCGCGGCAGATTCTCGCCCACGTACGCAACCAGTTTCTCCAGGTCATTTTCCTTGCCGGCAACGACGGTCTGGTCGGGGAGGTTCAGCGTTGCGACCTGGCAAAAGAACTGAGCGGCCAGCCCGCCGGCGCTGTCGGCATCCATGGTCAGCGCAACCATGCCACCCTCGCCGAACTCGCTCATCAGCTCACCGCGGGCTTTCACCAGCTTCAGTCCGTCTTCGAAACTCAGGCTGCCGGCGGCAACTAACGCGGTGTATTCCCCGAGGCTGTGACCGCCGGCGATCCGCGCCTGCACCGGATGCCCGAGGAGATCCTCCAGCACCTGCAGACAGGCAATTTCGTGCGTCAGCAGGCAGGGCTGGGTAAAACGCGTCAGCCCGATCTGCCCGTCCGGATCGGTGAACGACAGCGAGGCCACGTCGTAGCCGAGTGCGTCGCTGGCCCGGGAGTAAATGTCCCGGGCCAGCGGGAACTCCGCGAAAACGTCGCTGCCCATGCCGGGGTACTGGGACCCCTGACCCGGAAACAGCAGCATCAGCGTCGAATCGCCCATATCCCACTCCACCCCGAAAATGATGGCGGAGCAGGATACGGAGAGCGACGCCGCCGGACAAGCCGGTCAGGCCGCGGCTTTTTGCGTGAGCCAATCCTGCAGTTCTTCAGCGCCGCCGATGTGCTGGCCGTCGATGAATACCTGCGGGTAGCTTGTCGCGCCGGACAGCGCGCGAAGCGCCTGGTGCGGATAGTCGCGATTGAGCACCAGCTCGGCATACTCGATCCCGCGCTCGGCAAGCAGCGTCTTCGCCTGCTGGCAGTGCGGGCAGCCCAGGCGCGTCAGCAGCGCGACGTCCAGCGGCTTCTCGGCGCCCGGCACCAAGTACTCGAGCATGGTATCGGCATCCGATACATGAAACGGATCGCCCGGCTCGCGCGGCTCGATGAACATTTTTTCGATCACGCCGTCACGCACCAGCATCGAATAGCGCCAGGAGCGCGGCCCGAAGCCGAGATCATCACGGTCGACCAGCATGCCCATGCCGCGGGTGAAGTGGCCGGAGCCGTCCGGCAGGAAACGCACTCGTGGCGCCTGCTGATCCTCGGCCCAGGCATCCATGACGAACGCATCGTTAACCGAGACGCAGACGATTTCGTCGACGCCGGCGGCCTTCAGGGTCGGGGCCAGCTCGTTATACCGCGGCACATGGCTGGACGAACAGGTGGGCGTAAAGGCACCCGGCAGGGAAAAAACGACGACCGTGCGGTCGGCGAAAATTTCGTCGCTGCTGACGTCTTTCCAGTCGCTGCCCTCGCGGGTGCGGAAAGTGGTGGGTGGGACACGCTGTCCCTCGCGATTCTCAAACATCACATATCTCCTTGTGAATAATTCCGATGAAAGACATGGGTGGGCCGGTGCCGGGCAGCCCGGCACCGGGTCTTGCTCAGCTTTCCAGCATGCTCCGCAGCATCCACGCGTTCTTTTCGTGAATCTGCATGCGCTGGGTCAGCAGGTCGGCGGTGGGCTCGTCGTTGGCCTCGTCCACGACCGGAAAAATGCTCCGGGCCGTGCGCACCACGGTCTCCTGTGCGGTGACCAGGTTGCGCAGCATGTCTTCTGCACCGGGCACTTCGGTTTCTTCGGTGATCTCCGTCAGGCCGGCGAAGGCCTGGTAGCTGCCGGGTGCAGGGAAGCCCAGCGCGCGGATCCGCTCGGCGATTACGTCCACCGCCAGGGCCAGCTCGTTGTACTGCTCCTCGAACATCAGGTGGAGGGTGTTGAACATCGGCCCGGTAACGTTCCAGTGATAGTTGTGGGTTTTCAGGTACAGCGTGTAGCTATCGGCCAGCAACTTGCCCAGCCCGTCTGCGATGGCTTTGCGGTCCTTCTCTGCGATGCCGATGTCGATACTCATGGTCGATCACTCCTTTTTGCTCGTGCGGCCTGCTGTTGCAGAGCCGACCGACGTATATTAGGTAATCAAACTATCCTGCTCATTAGCATATTTTTCATTTATTATTCGTCTTTCTGAAATTAAGAGAGGCCCTTGTGACGCCAGCCGCGCGCCCGCCTACCCTCAAACAGCTGCGCTACTTCGTAGCCCTTGTGGAGCATGAACATTTCGCGCGGGCCGCCGAAGCCTGCAACGTTTCGCCGTCGGCCTTCAGCGTGGCCATCCAGGAGCTGGAACAGCAGCTCGGGGTGCAGCTGGTCGATCGCTCACGGCGCCAGGTAACCATTACGCAGCACGGTCGCGACGTAGCCGAGCAGGCAGACCTGATCCTGCGCGATCTCGAGCAGCTCACCCGGATGGCCAGCGCCCGCCAGCAGCGGCTGAGCGGCCGGCTCAACCTCGGCGTGATTCCCACCGTCGCACCCTTTGTGTTGCCTGCCTGGCTGCCGCAGCTCAAGAACGACTACCCGGACCTGAAGCTGTTCTTCCGGGAGGTGCGAACGGATCCGCTGCTGGCCGAACTGGCCAGCGGCGACCTCGATCTCGGCCTGCTCGCGCTGCCCTACTCTACCCGTAACCTCACGACGATGAAGCTGTTCCGGGACCCGTTTCTGCTGGCCTGCCGCGAAGACACGGCGCTGATCGATCCTGAGCGTTTTTCACTGAACCGAATTACGGCCGAGAGCGTGCTGCTGCTCGAAGAAGGTCACTGCCTGCGCGAACACGCTCTCCAGGCCTGCCGGATCGACGACCTCGAAGCGGTGAACCGATTTGCGGCCAC
>CBFCXA010000136.1:0-6701 GCA_965601985.1 uncultured Chromatiales bacterium
GCCCTGGCGAATCAATCGGTGGCAGCCGCGCGACATCGGGTTGTGAATTGAGCCGGGCAAGGCAAAGACTTCGCGCCCATGCAGGCCGGCGAGTCGCGCGGTAATCAGCGCGCCGCTGCGCCAGCCCGCCTCGATTACCAGCGTGCCCGCCGCGAGACCGCTGATGACCCGGTTGCGGCGCGGAAAACGGAACGGCAGCGGGCCACATCCCGGCGCATATTCGCTGATCAGCGCGCCTTCGGCCGCAATGCGCTCGGCCAGTTGCCGGTTGGCCGGCGGGTACACTTCGTCCAGCCCTGTGCCGCAGACCGCTATCGTTTCGCCACCGGCTTTCAGTGTGCCTTCGTGGGCCGCGGTGTCGATGCCTGCGGCCAGGCCGCTGGTGATCACGAAGCCGCCGGCCGCGAGTTCGCCGGCGAATCTTCCCGCGTTGCTGCGTCCGCCCGCCGTTGCCCGCCGGCTGCCGACAATGGCCAGCTGCGGCCGGGCGAGCAGCTCGGCCCGACCGCGAACGAATAGCACCGGTGGCGGGTCGGGGATTTCGCGCAGCAGCGCCGGATAGTCGGGGTCTGTCCAGGCCAGTACCTGGTTACCGTCTGTAGCGGCCCAGTCGGCAGCGTGGCGCAATTGTTCATCGACTGGCTGCGTCAGTTTCCGGCACTGATCAGGGTTCAGGCCGGCGGCGAGCAGTGCGCCGGGGTCCGCATCGCACACGGCCGCGACGCTGCCAAACGTGGTCAGCAGGCTTTCCAGCCGGTGACCGTCCAGCCAGTCCTGCGTGGCGAGATGCAGCCAGTTGTGCGATGACAAGAAAAAACTCCGGTCGTCGAGACGGCCGGAGTTTCTTCACGAAAGCTTAAGCGGGCGGCGCTTGCCGCCGTTTACTTACATCGGCGTGCGCACCCGGTCCATGCGCGCCATGTTGGTGCTGGCACGCATGACCAGCGCGTAGCTGATCCGGTCGTAGGTCTTGAAGATCATCACATCACCGGCGATCTCGTCGGGCAACTGCACTTTCTCGCCGGAAAACCCGGAAGAAGCGACGCGATCTCTCACGACCTGCCCGGATTGCCATACGGTCAGCACGTGGCCGGCTTCGAGGCCGTCGCGCGAGCCGCGGTTCAGCACTACCGTCTGGTACTGGCCGAACTCCTGTATGCCGTCGACCACGTGAATAATGCTGCCGTCGATCTGGTTGTCCGGCGCCCGCGGATAGAAGTTCAACGGGATGTCGAAGTCCAGCTGCAGCAGTCGGTCGCCTTCCAGCGCTTCGCGGCGGCTTTCGTTGATGCGCAGCGTCGCCGGATCGCCGCCGCGGCGAATGGTGCCTTCGCCGACGAAGATGCCTTCGTAGCCAACCAGCTGGTTGTCGTCCGGGTCGATCAGCCGCTCACCAATGTGAATCACGCTGTACGCGTCGTTCTGCACGGTCCCGCGCACGTAAACGTCTTTACCGGCACTGCCGATCAGCCGGTCTTCACGCAGTGCCATGATGTAGGGCAGCTGCTCGTACTCATCCCGCTCCAGTACCGCGCCTTTGCGCAGGAATGCGCCGATGACCTCGAACGGGATCGTGGTTATTGCTTCGTCGAGATCCGATTCGCGCACGCTTGGCGACAGCCGGTTGGTGCCGGCGCCGCGTTCCAGCCGGATCTGCGGCTTGCCGTCGACGTAGACCAGGGTCAGCACGTCGCCGGGATATATAAGGTGCGGATTCTCGACCTGCGGGTTCACGTACCAGATCTCGGGCCAGTACCATGGGTCGCGCAGGAACATCGCGGAGATGTCCCAGAGCGTGTCGCCCCGCTGCACGACGTAGCGGTCGGGGTGCTGCGGGTTCAGGGCCGGCCCTGCGCCGGACTGGGCGGCGAGCGCGGTCGAGACGCTGCCGACGGCCGGGGTGACGCCGGCGGAAATGAGGACGAGACTGGCGACGGCGACGCAAATGCCCACCGAGCGAAGTGCCCGGGGCATGGCCTGCAGGCTGTTCATGGATGATCCATCCCTATGTTCAAAGCGCGTCGGGCCGGATTGAGCCGCTGCTATAATCCCCGACCGGTCCCCGATACGTGCAACAACAACCCCGCCCCGGCGCCGGTAAACCCCTGAAACCCGGGGCCGAATAGGCGGTCTATAGTCGATATATCATAAATATACGGCTCATTCATAGCGCTCTACCCGAAATTGTGAAGGACGCAACATGGCGCTGCTGAACATCCTCAAATACCCCGATCCGCGCCTGCGGACCCGGGCGGCGCCGGTCGAGGCGGTGGACGGTGAGGTCCGACAGTTGGTCGACGACTTGCTCGAGACCATGTACTCAGCCCGCGGCATCGGCCTGGCCGCGACCCAGGTCGATGTGCACCGGCGGGTTTTGGTGGTGGATATCTCCGAGGAAAAAGACCAGCCGCTGGCCCTGATCAACCCGGAAATCGTCGACGAATCCGGCGGCTGCGAGAGCGAGGAAGGCTGCCTGTCGGTACCGGACTACAACGAGTCGGTGCCGCGTGCCGAGCAGATCCGGGTCCGGGCCCTGAATCGCGACGGCGAGGCGTTTGAATTCGAGGCCGAGGGCCTGCTGGCAATCTGCGTACAGCACGAGATGGATCACCTCGACGGCAAGCTGTTCGTCGACTACCTGTCGGAGCTGAAACGGCAACGCCTGCGCAAGCGCCTGAGCAAGGCGCGCCGGCGGGAAGCGCCGGCCGCCGCGGTTCCGGTGATCTGAAGCTGACGCAGCTAATCCGTTCAAGCCGATGAATGCATCCCGCCGGCGCCTGGTTTTCGCCGGCTCACCGGAATTTGCTTTGCCCGGGCTGCGCGCGGTGGCCGACAGCGGGCACGAGCTGGTCGCCGTACTGACGCAGCCCGACCGACCGTCCGGCCGCGGCCGGCGCCTGGTCGCGGGGCCGGTCAAGGCGCTGGCGCTGGAACTCGGCGTGCCGGTGCTGCAGCCGGACACCTTAAAGACAGTCGAGTCGCAGGCGGCCTTGCGTGAATTCGCCCCCGACCTCGTCGTGGTTATCGCCTATGGTCTGCTGCTGCCGCCTGCAGTGCTGTCGATTCCACAGCGCGGCTGCATCAACGTGCATGCATCGCTGCTGCCGCGCTGGCGGGGTGCGTCACCGATCCAGGCCGCGGTGCTGGCGGGCGATGCGCAGACCGGCGTGTGCCTGATGCAGCTGGAAGCCGGCCTGGACACCGGGCCGGTGTTCGCCCGCCGGCAGACTGCGATCGCGCCGCTGGAGACAGCGGGCGAACTTCATGACCGTCTGGCCGAACTCGGCGCCGGGCTGCTGGCCGAACACCTGGGTGCGATTCTCGACGGGCGACTCACGGCCGAGCCGCAGCCGGAAGAAGGCGTGACTTACTCAGGCCGCATTGACAAGTCCGATGCGGTCATCGACTGGCGGCGGGATGCGCCAGCCATCCAGCGCCAGGTGTTGGCCTACAACCCGTGGCCGGTGGCCGAGACGCTGCTCGACGGGGAACGGCTGCGCATCTGGAGGGCGCAGGCCGAGGCATCGGCCGACAGTGATCAGCCGGCCGGACGCGTCATCGACGCCGGAGAGCGGGGCGTCTGCGTGGCGACCGGTGACGGCAGCCTGTGGCTGACCGAGCTGCAGATGCCCGGTCGACGCCGCATGCCCGCGGCCGACTTTGCACGCGGCAGTGTGCTGGTCGGCAAACAGCTGGGCCCGTGACCGGGACCGGCGGAGCAGGCACGCGCGCAGCCGCCGCGCGTGCGGTCGCAGCGGTACTGTTCGATGGCCGCAACCTGGACACCGCGCTCGCCGGGCCGGCCGCCGGGGAATCTTCATCGGCCGCGCAGGTACAGGCCCTGGCCTATGGCAGCCTGCGCTGGCACTGCCGCTATGCCGAGATGCTGAACGTGCTGCTGGCTAAACCGCTGCGCCCGCGCGATCGCCAGGTCTATGCGCTGTTGTCGGTCGGCCTGTTTCAGCTGTTCGAGGGTCGCGAGCCGCCCTACGCAGCCGTATCGGCGACGGTCGAGGCCACGCGCCTGCTCGGTCGCCCGCGCCTGTCGGGCCTGGTCAACGGGGTTCTGCGCCGTGCGCAGCGGGAGTCGGAGGAGCTGTTGCGGCGTGCGGTGCAGACGCCGGCCGGCCGCTATGCGCATCCGAACTGGCTGATCGATGCGCTGCGCGCTGACTGGCCCGACGACTATTCCGGGATTCTCGATGCGAACCAGCAGCTGCCGCCGATGTGGCTGCGCGTGAACCGTCTGCGTAAGTCACGGGAGGAAGTCCGCCAGCAACTCATCGCGGCGAACATCAACAGCGAGGGCCCGGCCGAGTTTCCCGACGCACTGCGCCTGGCGAAACCGATGTCGGTCAGCGCGCTGCCCGGCTTCGACGACGGTCTGATGAGCGTGCAGGACGCCGCCGCCCAGCTCGCCGCGCCGCTGGTCGATGCCGGGCCGGGTATGCGGGTGCTCGATGCCTGCGCTGCCCCGGGCGGCAAGACCACGCATCTGCTGGAGTCGGCCGGCGGCGAGTTGCAGCTGGTAGCGCTGGATAACGACGAAGCCCGGCTCGCACGCGTCGCGGACAATCTGTCGCGCCTGGATTTGTCCGCCGAGCTCGTACACGGCGATGCATCGCAACCGGACCAATGGTGGAACGGCGTCGCGTTCGACCGGATTCTGATCGACGCACCCTGTTCAGCGACCGGCGTAATCCGGCGTCACCCCGATATCCGCTTCCTGCGCCGGCCTGACGATCTCGAGGTGCTGGCCGGACGACAGTCCGCGATACTCGATGCACTGTGGCCACTGCTGGCCGAAGGCGGCCGGCTGGTCTATGCGACCTGCTCGGTATTGCGGCGGGAAAACCAGCTGGTCGTGCAGGCGTTTCTCGACCGGCATGCCGACGCACGGGAACTGCTGGTTCGCGGGCCTTCCGCAGACCTGGCGCATCACGCCCACGGGCCGGGCCTGCAGTTGCTGCCGGGCGACGCGGATACCGACGGTTTCTATTATGCTGTAGCCGAAAAGAAACGCGCCCGGCCGTCCTGAACCGACGCCGGTGCTCAAGGGGCGGCACGGGGGCTCGCCCCGTTTTTCCTCGTCACGGCCCGACACCAGATGCAACTCAACCCGTCAGCAATACTCACACGCAGGCATTTTACCGGCTGCCTGCTGTTGTGCTGCGCCCTGCTCGTGACGGGTGGCCCATTGCTGGCCAAGGGCGGCAAGTTCGATGTGCGCAGTGCCAACACCGGGCTGCAGGACGGCGTCTACTACCTGGCTGCGCGCGTCGACCTGCGGCTCAGCGACGAGGCGCTGGAAGCACTGGAAAGCGGCGTCGAACTGACCGTGGAAATGCAGATCGAGGTCAACCGGAATCGCAACCTGCTGCCTGACAACCAGGTTGCCGAGCTCAGCCAGTCTTACCTGCTCCGCTACCAGCCGCTGAGCCAGCGCTACCTGGTCAAGAACGTGAACAGCGGCGAGCAGTCCTCTCACGCAACACTGTTTGCCGCGCTGAGCGAAATCGGCCGCATCAGCACCCTGCCGGTAATCGACGAGGCGTTGCTCAAGCCAAAGGGTCGCTACGAGATCCGCATGCGTGCGGTGCTCGACCGCAACACGCTGCCGGGCCCGCTGCGCCTGTTTGTCTTCTGGGGCGACAGTTTTCGCCTCGAGAGCGAGTGGTATACATGGTCACTAAGAGACTGAGGCGCGGGCTGACGACGGCCCTGACGGTGCTCGCGCTGCTGCTCGGGCTGGGCGCGCTCGGTCTGCTCGCCCGTACTTCGCTCGATCCGGCAAACTTCGGTCAGCTGAACGACATCCTGCTGCTGCTCAACGCCGGCGCGGCAGCGGTACTGCTGATACTGATCGTCGGCAACCTGGTGCGGCTGCTGCGCGACTATCGCCGGCGCGTGCCGGGCGCGCGGCTCAAGGGCCGCATGCTGGCGGCCTTCGTGGTGCTCGCGGTCGGTCCGCTGATCATCGTCTGGTTTTTCGCGGTGCGCTTTCTCGACGAAGGCATCGACAGCTGGTTCGACGTGCAGGTGCAGTCCGGTCTCGGTGATGCGCTGGAACTCAGCCGGTCTTCACTGGACGTGCGCATGCGCGAGAACCTGGAAAAGACCCGCAGCATGGGCCGCAGTATTGCCGGCCTGCCGGAAGGCGAGGTCGTCGCGGTGCTGGGCAGCCTCAGGCGACGCGCCGAAGCATCGGAAGCGACTGTCTTCAGCGACGGCTTTCGCATCATTGCGACCAGCGTCAGCGACACCACGGCGCGTTTCCCGTCGCGGCTGCCGGAAGACGTCGCGTTGCAGGTACGCCAGATCGGCAGCTATGTCGGCCTCGATCCGTCCGCCGACGACCAGCTGCAGATCCTGACTTCGGTCACGCTGCTGCCCGGCCGTCCCGGCGACGACGTCTGGACGCTCAAAGTGGTGTATCCGGTAGGCGCGCGCATCGGCGCGCTGGCCGAGTCTGTCGAACAGAGCTATTCACGCTACGGTGAGCTCGCTTTTCTGCGCGAACCCTTGCGCTACAGCTTCATCGTGACGCTGACCCTGGTGGTGCTGCTGTCGTTCCTGGCCGCGGTGTATGCGTCGTTCTTCTTCGGTCGCCGGCTGGTCGCGCCGATCCAGTCCCTGGCTGCCGGTACGCGAGCAGTGGCCGGCGGCGACCGGCGGGCGGTCTACTCGGCGTTCATGGCTTC
>CBFCXA010000137.1:0-6651 GCA_965601985.1 uncultured Chromatiales bacterium
GCTGTCCTCGATCGGGCCCAGCGGCCGTCCGCGTTCCATGATGCCGAAATTGAAGTAGTCGCGATCGACCGGCGCGAACTCGTAGCTGACCCGGTCCCAGTCGGCGTCGAGTTCCTCGGCCAGCAGCATCGGCAGCGCCGTGGTCACGCCCTGGCCCATCTCGGCGCGGTGCACCGCACAGATCACGCGGCCATCCGGGGCGATCTTGATAAAGGCGTTCAGCGCGCGGCAATCCGGGCTGGTCGCGACGAACTTCGCCGCGGCGTCGCCGTCGTCGAGTTGCCGCGACGCATACCACAGGCCAAGCCCGCCCCCGGCGGCGACGCCGGTAACGAGCAAGGCACGACGGCTCAGTTTCAAGGTATCGTTCTCCCGCGTCGCCTGCCGAACCGCGGCCGGATTATGCCTGCCCACGCAGCGGCCGTGTTCCATAAAGGCGTTCGATCCCACCGGTGCTGCTCACGGACGATAGCGGTTCAGATGTCGCTGTTCGAACCGGGGGGTAACCATGAACCGACACATTCGCGTCTTCCACATCTGGATCGCATTGGCATTGCTGCTTGTCTCGGCTGCCGCTACTGGCGGCGCCCACGATGGCAAAGCCGCCGCGGGCGGACATCAGCATCATCATTCCATGACCGCGGAACAGCTGGCCGAGCTGCGCGCAAAAATACCGCTGTACAGGGAATACTCTGACGAAGCAATCGCGGCCGGCATGTCGCGCATGAAGAACTCCTGGGGCTGGGTGACGGAGACGCCCGCCGGCGCGCGCGTCGGCGTCCTGGCGCTGGCGCACGGCTTCAAGGAAACAGGTAATCGCCAGTTCGCCGAGGCCTACGCCGGTGCTGCGAACGACTATCCCAAGGCCTACGCGTTCGGCATGGCGATGATGACTTCCGAGCACATCCAGTCGGCGATCGACGCGCTGCAGGATAACGGCGCGGAAATTATCGTAGTGATGCCAACGACCACGGCTGATAACACGACACTGGTTCGCCAGTGGGACTACATTTTCGGCAAGCGTGACGAATCGGCTTACCTCGATGTAGCCCGGGTCCGGTCCGACGCCGAGCTGATCTGGGCTCCGACCCCGACCGGAGACCCGCTGGTCGCCGAGATCATGCTCGACTACGCCCGCGAACTCAGCCGAGATCCATCGCGGGAGCTGGTCATCATCATGGGCCACGGGCCGCAGGACAGCGCGGACAACGAGCGCGAACTCGAGATACTCAACCGGCACGCGGCCTTCATCCGCAAGCAGGGGGGATTCAGCGAGGTGCGTGCCGCCAACGTTCAGGACGATGCGCCGACCGGCGTACGCGCGGCAAATGTCGAAATGATCCGCGGCTGGGCAGAGGCAGCCGAGGCAGAGGGTCGCCGTACCATCGTCGTGCATACCGCGTTGACCCAAAGTGGTGTGGTAGGCCGCATGGCCCGCGATGTCGAGGGTGTTGCGGAGTTCAATTCCAAGGGCCTGATGCAGCATCCGCTATTCGGCCAGTGGATTGACAACGCGATTGCCCGGACATTGGCCTCGGCACAATAGGGGTATTTCGCAGACGGAGGATTCGATGCGCAGAATGATTTGCGCCCTGCTGCTGATAGTGGTCGGCGGGATTGCCGGGGCCCAGGAGTCCGTGACCATCGCGTCGCTGAAAGACGCGGATTACATGAAAGGCAAGCAGGCCTTCCAGGGTCGTTGCAGCGCCTGTCACACGCTGGCAGACGACAGCGCGAACATTGCCGGCCCGAACCTGTGGCAGCTGTTCGACCGGGTGGCCGGCGAGAAAGGGGAGTTTGCGTACTCCGAAACGCTCAAGGCGGCGGATTTTCAGTGGACGCCTGCGCGGCTTGACGCCTGGCTCGCCGACCCGACGGGCTACCTGCCCGGCAACGTCATGGGTATCCCCGAGGCGGTGCCGGAGGACGATCGCGCCAACATCCTGCACTTCCTCCTGATCGAAACCGGCGCAGTCGACTGGCCGCGCCCGGAGACTGCGTTCGCTGCCGCGCAGGCCGATCGCTCGAAGCCGCCGTCCGAGCGCTTTCCCAGTTTCTGGAATCATCTGATGTTCAACACCACGCGCTATCGCTGGGAAGAAACCGAATCTGGCGAGAGCTATCGCTTCGATGCCTACTTCATGCCGGACGGTTCGGTGCGCACCGACAAGAAGCGCATTCGCGGTTTCTGGCACATCAACGACAAGGACTTCTTCTGCTACGCGCTCTACGGCATGCCGGTCGGCGTCGGCAGCATGGTGGAGTGCTTCCCGGTGTCGGCCATGGCGATTCCGCGGTTTTCCGAGGAGCTGTGGACTTCGCGACCGATGAAAGGCATTCAGCTGCATGGCGGGATACAACCCGGCCGGCCGGACTGGCTCGAGGCCAGCGCAGCCCAACCCTGAATAAGACGGAGACATCGATGCTCTCGTTCATTTTCCTGGTGTTTGCGCTGATCCATTTATCGCTGTGGCTGTGGGGCTGGCAGGCCTGGTCGCGCGCCGGGCGCCCGGTCGCGCTGTTCCTGGTGCTGTTCGCCAGTACGCTACTGTGGTGGGACAACTTCCGCATTGGCGCAGGGCGATTCATCGGCGAGGGTGAGCTGCTCAAGGCCATGACCTGGCCGGCCTTCGCCTGGCACTGGAGCCTGCTGCCGCTGCTGATCATCGCGGCCGGCTCGATCGCGCGACTGGCCGGTTTCGGCTGGGCGCAGAAGCGCTGGGTCATGGGCGGTTTCTGCCTGGTTGCAGTCGCGCTCAGCATCCTGGATATCCCGAAGATTTTCTCGCTGGAACTGCATGCGGCCTGCGTGGCCGACACGCTTCGTTACAGCAACGGTGTCAGCGCCGCGCAGCTGTGTTCGCCGGATGCGCAGGTGGTGCAGGGCGACGGAGCGGCGCTGGTGGCGATTTTGTGCAACCTGGTCGTGCTAGGCGTCGGCATCGCCATCTGGGTCCGTCATCGCTGGCCCTGGATGGCGTTGGGGGCCGGCGCGATGTTCATCTGCGCCGGGGCGTTCGGCGGTAGTTACTACGCGTTGCCGATCTCCAACTTCGGTGAAATCCTTATTACCGGTGGTTTGATTGCCACTGCGCTGCATTTCGCGCGGCACCCGGTGCAGCGCGCCGTGCCGGTCCCTGCCTGAGACCAGCCGGTTTACCGGCGGAGGTATTCGCATGATCCCGATTCCCGGCCGCGGCCTGCTCCTGGCAGCGTCGCTGTTTGCCTGCGTGTCGACGCTCGCGCAGCCAGCCGGCGACCCGGTTCGCGGCAGGCAGCTCGCGACCGAGTGCTTTGCCTGCCACGGACCCGACGGCAACAGCCCGTCGCCTGTGAACCCGCGGATCGGCGGGCAGCACGAGGCCTACATCCTGCTGGCCATGCAGGCCTACCTCGACGGCACGCGGTCGAATTCCCTGATGCGCGGCGCGATCCTGAACAAGAGCGAGCAGGACCTGCGCGACATCGCGGCCTACTACGCAACGCAGAAAAGCGCGCTGGCGCAGCCGGCCGGAGCGCCGGGCGCAGCACCACCGGGCGGGCCGCCCGGACCCGGCGGTCCCCCTGGCGGCGGCGTGATGAAGTTCGATCACGGCGAACGTGCCGCTGAGTTCATCAGCCTGCTGGCCCGGGCACGCAGCCTGGCCGAGGACGCGCGCCCGGCAGACGCCGTACAGGCCTGCGCCGGGTTTTCCGGTTCCGTCTCCGCCGACCGCGATGCCGATGGGCTGGCCGATGCCTGGGACGCGGCACCGGACAACGCTAACGAGTTTGTTCTCGATACCAACGGCGACGGCAGTTACGAGATCTGCCACGCCGAGCAATTGCAGGCCATCGCCACGCTGGGTACCGCCACTGCGCTGACGCGCGAACAACGCCTCGCGCGTTCCTACCAGCTGGTGCGCGACCTGGATCTCGGCCCGCTGGGCAACTTCGAACCGATCGGCGACTGCGGCCCGACCGGCAATTGCATGCGGGCGCTGGGCGAGTTCGGTTTTGCCGGGGTGTTCGACGGGCAGGGGCACAGCATTCGGGCGCTGCGTATCGACCTGCCCGAGCGCGGCGGGGTCGGCCTGTTCGGCGTGCTGGGCGAATCCGGCGTGGTGATGAACCTCAAGCTGGTCGATGCACGCGTCAACGGCCGCGCCGGTGCCGGTGCGCTGGTGGGTTCGAACTTCGGCGTGGTCTACGGCTGTGAGAGCGACGGCGAAGTAACCGCGGCGATGGCCCTGGGCGGCCTGGTCGGCGGCAGCGGCGGGCTGGTCTACGGCAGTCGTTCGGCAGGTCGGGTCACTGGGCAGCAGGCGGTCGGCGGCCTGGTCGGAGACATGACCGGCGCGGTGTTCGCCAGCGCGAGTGAGGCTGAGGTCAGCGGCGAGCGCGGCATCGGCGGGCTGGTCGGGCTTAATACCTTTGGCGCGATCGACAACAGCCGTGCAGCCGGTCCGGTCAGCGGCAAGAACGATGTCGGAGGCCTGGTCGGCGTGAACACCGATGCGCGGGTCCGCGGCAGTGCGGCCAGCGGCGCGGTAGTCGGCAGCGGCAACAACGTCGGCGGGCTGGCCGGCTTCAATTCGCTCAGCACCGTGCGCAACAGCTACGCGACAGGTGAGGTCAGCGGCAGCGACGCGGTCGGTGGCCTGGTCGGGCGCAACAATGGCGAGGTGGCGCGGAGCTTCGCGACCGGTGCAGCGCGCGCGGGCGGCAGCAGCGGCGAATTGATCGGCGCGGTGGTCGAGGGCAGCGAGAAGCAACTGCTGGCCGGCGATGCGGCGCGCGACGCTGCGCAGGCTTCGGCCTGGTCGCCCGCCGAATTGCCGGTGACCGACCTGCTCGACTACTTCTGCGACCGCAACGAAAACGGCTACATCGATCCGGAAGAGCGTGCGGCCGACAACTACGTGTGGCGGCTCAGCGCCGGCGAGTACCCGGCGCTGAATTGCCTTAATCGGTAAGTTAAGGCCGGGCCTGGGCCGCCGGCGGCTGGACAAAGGCTCGCCGATGTTTGCAGACTGGGCACGTCGCCGGCCGCAGACCGGCGACTGAATTCGAGCGTCTTCAAGGCGCCGTGGGGGGCAGATGCAGACCAGAACAGTTCTTACCTTGATGCTGGCGGCGTCGCTGCCTGCTCTGCAGGCGGCCGAGCGTGAATCCACATTCCAGCCATTCGCGATCGGCGACGTGTTTGTCGCCGCAACCGTGATGGACGACCCGAACGACGACCACGCCGGCACCGGCCGGCTGCTGCAGTTCGATGCCGACCTGAAGCCGAAAGGCGTGCTGTGGATAGAACAGACCACGCACAAGATCGGCGCGCTGGCCATCGGCCCTGACGGCGTGCTCTGGGGCTTTTCTCCGATCTCCTGGCAGATCGTCGAGGTCGCGCCGAGCGGCGAGCTGCTGCCGATGCGCAGTTTCGGCAACCGCGCGTTTCACAGCGTGCAGTTCGGCGCCGATGGAAGTCTGTATTTCGGCGAGCACCTGGTCGGCAATCAGCGCAAGATTCCCTACAACACCACCGAGTTTACCTATCGCCCCGGCAGCGAGGACATCGGCGAGGGGCATGTGTTCCGCTATAGCGCGGACGGCCGGCTGCTGGATGAGTACCCGACCGAAGTGCACGGAGGCATGGCCGGCATCCACGGGGTGTCGAGCATCGTGATCGAGGACGGCGGCGACCGGGTCATCTACATCTCCGAGACCGGCAACCGCGTAATGCAGTACGACATGGCCGCCCGTCGTCAGCTGCCGGACCTCGCGGTGTTCGACGGCAAGCAGGGCCGGCCGGCCATGGCGCTGGTGATGACGCAGATGCCGGACGGCACGCTGGTGGTAGCCACCGGCGCGACGCTGGCGCTGCTCGACCCGGACAGCGGCGAGCTGCTCGACAATGTGTCCATCGGCAGTTCCGGCTGGGCTGCGGTCGCACCGGCCATCGACGCCGGGCAGGTGCTGCTGGGTAATTTTTTCACCGGCGAGTTCGTCAAGCTGCGGCTGGCCGACGGCGAAATCGTCGCGCGCGCCAGCATCAACGAAAAGAACTCACTGTCGGGAATCGCGCAGTACGGCGGTCGCCGGGTGATGCGCCAGGGGCCGGGCTTCGGCCAGGGCAACCCGTATGAAGACGTGATCGAGTCGTCCGAGAAGGCCTTCATGCTGCGCGACCTGGAAGGCTCGATCGCCGCGCTGGACGAAGACTACGTACTCTACGACGTAACCGAGCAGGGCGCGATGCCGCGCATGCAGGGCAAGGAGAACGTCCGCAAGATTCTCGGCGGCTTCTTCGACAACAGTGACGCCTGGCTCGACTCGGAAGTCGACAAGTGGGGACTGCTGAACAACCTGCTGGTGCAGGTCGAGTACGACACCTACCAGACCGATGCCGGGCCGCGCACCGTGCCGACCCTGGTCGTGTTCGAACATCGCAACGGCAAGCGCTGGCGCGAGTGGCGGTTCCGGCCGCGCGCGGCGGAGGCTTTCGCCGATACTCAGAATTAACGGAGTGAATTAATGCTCAAGACCCTGTTCAAGATTCTGCTGGGCCTGGTCGTGGTGCTGGCCGGCATCGTGCTGTACCTGTACCTCGATCTGCGCGCGGTAGCGCCGGAATCGACCTACGACCTGCCGCCGATGGCCGCGACCTCGCCGGAT
>CBFCXA010000138.1:0-6612 GCA_965601985.1 uncultured Chromatiales bacterium
AGGAGGGATACGGTATCCGTGGTCACGCACTCTGGAACATTACTGACAATCTGACCTGGGACGTTGCAGTAGATGCGATCAAGGACGATCACA
Organism: uncultured Chromatiales bacterium; assembly: GCA_965601985.1. Taxonomy (GTDB): domain Bacteria; phylum Pseudomonadota; class Gammaproteobacteria; order Steroidobacterales; genus J054. Next base: position 94 of record CBFCXA010000138.1, read on the forward strand.
TCAACATCCTGAACTTCAAGGACGGTGGGAAGCGTGTCAGCAATACCGGATTGAGCCAGGAGAACGGCAATCTGTCCGGCCTGAATATCTTCGGTGAGAAGCGGACTTTCCCGCTGCAGAACGAAACTGAGTCATTAAATATTTCGTCGGTGATCGACTGGGCCGTTGGCGACATCGGCACGCTGTCTTTCATCACTGGCTGGCGTGACCTCGAACAGCGTTTCGCCCTGGACTTCTTCGATGGCCCGCCGCCGACCGGCATCTTCGTGATCACCAATGACGGCAAGCACGAACAGTTCACCCAGGAGATCAAGTGGAATGGCGACATAGGCGATTCAATCCAATATGTAGCCGGCCTCTTCTACATCAAAGAAGAGAACACCACGGACTTCGCAGACGTGGTTACTTTCGGCCCGCCATTCGTTGCGCTGGATCGCACGCTGCAGAACGAAACCGAGGCGCTCGCGGGCTACTTGCAGGCTGACATCAACTTTGCTGACGCCTGGACATTTACCGCCGGTGTTCGATATACGGATGAAGAGAAGACCGTCGCGATCGAATCGAACCCGACCCAGCCCTGCGATCCCAACGTAAGTACCACCTGTTTGTCGACTGCCAACGTGGTTGCTGCCGGTATACCTACGAAGATTACAGAGAAGATATGGACGCCCAGGTTCGCTTTGAATTTTCAGGCCTCCGACACCGCCAGTCTCTACGTTTCCGCAACTAACGGCTTCAAGTCGGGCGGCTGGAATGCACGTGCCGGATCGGCGCAGCTGTTCACGGAGTTCGGCACCGAAGAGGTCTGGTCATACGAGGCAGGTATGAAGTCAGAGTGGCTGGACAACACGGTGCGCTTCAACGTGAACTTGTTCTTGACAGACGCAACTGATTATCAGCTGCCTTCGGGCTTCGAAGATCCTAACAATCCCGGCGTGATTGTATTCAACACGAACAATTCCGCTGACCTGGAGAACAAGGGCATTGAAGTTGAAGTGGTCTGGGCGCCCAACGATCAACTGACCTTGTTCGCCAACGGTGGCTTACAGGATCCGGAGTACAAGAACATTTCCCAGTCGTTCCTCGACCAGCAGCAGGAGTGCATTACGACGGGCGTAGGTTGCGGCCAGGGCATCATCGACGCTGATGGCAACATTGCCGAGCCGGTTCGTGCACCCGAGTACACGCTGAACCTCGGCTTCAACTACATCTGGCCGATAACCTCCAGCCTGGAACTGGTGCCGAGCGCGTACACCTATACTGTCGGCAGCCACAACGTCGGTACCGCCGGTCTGCCGGTCGGCCTGGTCGCTGGCTACACGACCTGGAACGGGTCCATCGCGCTGAACAACATCGATCAGGACTGGAGCCTGACCGCGGGCTGCAAGAACTGCAACGACCGACTGATGACGGTCTCGGTGCTGGCAGGCATTCCCTACTATCAGGATCCGCGGACCTGGATGATCACGTTCCGCAAGAACTTCGCTAACTGATCCGGTTCATGACCTGACACAGGCGCGGTCGCGGGTGCGGCCGCGCCTTTTTCTTTGCCAAGTTGCGATGAATCTGGGCAAGCTTTTCGCCAAATGAACGCCAGCCGAATTGTTCTCCTGGTGCTACTCGCCGGCCTCGCCTGGTGGTGGTGGGATCACGCGCTGTTTGTGAAGCGCTACACCAGCTACGTCGCCGGCGGTTATGACGCGCACACCGTGCCCATCGACTGGTTCGAGCCGCTGGCTGAACTGGCCCACGGCGCGGGCAGCGTGCCGCCGGTGGCCGACGCGCCGACCATCCCCCGGGCATTGCTCGACGAAGTCGTCGCCTACGCCGACCAGCAGGATTCGATGGCACTGATCATCCTGCGTAACGGCCAAATTGAACTCGAAAAGTACTGGCCGGGCTACGATCGCGACAGCCTGTTCAATCCGCAGTCCATGTCAAAGACCGTGCTCGGCATGGCGATCGGTATTGCCATCGAGGACGGCGCGATCAATTCGGTGGATGACCGTATCGGGTATTACATCTACGAATGGCGCGACGATCCACGCGGTGAGATCACGATTCGCAACCTGTTAAACATGTCCGGCGGTCTGGCGCAGATTTCCACGGATTACCGGCCGGTTCCGTGGTCGAAAGCGGTCTGGCAGCACTTCAACGTCGACTTCAACCGGGCGATCTTCCGCCTGCCGCAGGCCGACCCGCCAGGTGAGAAGTTCGACTACAACAATAACGAGAACAATCTGCTCGGCGTAGTGCTGGAACGCGCGACCGGCGAGAAATACCAGGACTACCTCGGCCGGAAGATCTGGGCCGCGGCCGATCTCGCGCCGGCCTTCATGTACCTGGACCGCCCGGGCGGCAACGTGATGAAGTCCTGCTGCATCCTGTCGCGCCCGATCGACTGGGCGGTGCTCGGACAGGTCATGCTCGACGACGGCCGGCTGGGCGATCGACAGATATTGCCTTCCGGCTGGGTTGCGCAGATGCTCACAGCTGCAGACACCACCGACAGCTACGGTTACCAGGTCTGGCTGGAAGCGGACATGGGCGCAAATCCCTATGGCGATGCGCCCGACAGTACCCGCGTATGGTGGGCGTCAGAGCCTTTTGCGAGTGACGACCTGTTCCAGTTTCTCGGCCACGGGTTCCAGCACGTCTGGGTGGTGCCGTCGCTGGATCTCGTAGTGGTGCGGGCCAACCGTGTATGGCCACGGGAGCCCTGGGACCAGACGCGTATCCCGAACCTGCTGATCCGTAGCCTGCGCGATGAGGCAGCTACGGCTCGAGTCGACTGAAGCGCAGCACATCGCGCCCTTCCGCGTCGCTGAAATACAGCAGGTCGGTTGCCGGATCCAGGCGTACGATGCGAGTCTGTTCCAGCGCGCGCAGAAATCTGCGTTCCTGGGTCATTACCGCTTCCGGGCAGGCCATCATGGTACTGCCCAGGGGGCCGAACTCGAGTTCCAGGCCGGCCAGCGTGTAGTTGCCGAAGAATCGATTGCAGCCGGCATTGCCCGCAACGCGCAGGCTGTTTTCGAAGCTGATGGTCGACTGCAGCCTGTCCATTACGCCGCGACCATCGATGTCTTCGGCCACCCAGCTGCTGCCGCCGAGCTCCGGCGGCCCGTCGGCGGTCGGTGGTGTCCCGGCGCAGCCGGCCGACAGCGCGACCAGCATCAGCGGGCCGAGTGAAGCGGTTGCGGCACTGGATGAAGACATGCCGGACATTTTACCCGCCTCCGCAGCGAGCGGCGACGGCATTCAGATCTCGGCCGTGAGCGGCTGACCGTCGATTGCGATGCTCTTGATCAGCGCGTAGACAGGCTGCCCCCGGTGCAGGCCGAGGTCGTCCACCGAGGCCCGCGTAAGGCGGGCGCGCAGGTGCGCGTCGCCCAGGTCCATCAGCACTTCGGCAAACGGCGAGTCGCCGGCCAGCTCGATCTCCAGGATTCGGGCGGTCAGCACATTGCGGATACTCAAAGCATCCGGGCGCTGCGTCGCGATCGCCACATCGCGGGCGCGCACCCGCAGCCGCAGTTCGCTGCCAATCGGCGCATCGCTGCCCGGAACCGACAGTTCCTGGCCCGAAACTTCCAGGCGGGTCAGCGCATATCGCGAGTCGACCGCAACGACCCGCCCGGTCAGCAGCACGCCGGCTTCCGCCGGCCCGGCCAGTGAGGCCAGGTCCAGGCGCTCGAGCATCTCTGCGGTTGGGCCGCCGGCCTGGATACGGCCATCGGCCATCGCAATCATCTGCGTGGCCAGGCGGGCAACCTCATCCAGCGCGTGAGTTACGTAGAGAATCGGAACGTCAAAGCTCGCCGGCAGAGACTCGAGGTAGGGCAGCAGCTCTGCCCGGCGTGCCAGGTCCAGCGCGGCCAGCGGTTCGTCCATCAGCAGCAGGCGCGGGCGCGTCAGCAGGCTGCGGCCGATGGCCACACGCTGTTTTTCCCCACCCGACAGCGATCCGGTCTGGCGCTCGAGCAGGGCGCCCAGGTCCAGTTGCTCGACGACGGTATCGAATTCCGCGCCCCGCGCGCCGGTCGCGCGTCGCTCCGCGTAGCGCAGGTTTCCGGCTACGTCCAGGTGTGGGAACAGCCGGGTATCCTGAAACACCAGGCTGACGCCGCGCCGGTGCGTCGGCACATCCTCGCTGTCGTTCTGCCAGAGTTGGCCGGCAAACGTGACGTGACCGCGGCAGTCGGGCTCGAGTCCCGCCAGGCAGCGCAGCAGCGTGGTCTTGCCGCTGCCGCTGGGACCGAACAGTGCGGTTACGCCGGCAAGCTCGCGACTGTCGCTGGCCGACAGCTGAAACTCCCCGCGCTGCAGTGCGATGTCGAACTCGAGCTGTGCCATCACATGACCCGCAGGCTGCCGCGCCGGTTCAGCGTGTAGACCAGCAGCAGCACGACGAAGGAGAAGACCAGCAGTCCGGCGGACAGCCAGTGTGCCCTTGCATAGTCCAGCGTTTCCACGCGTTCGTAAATGGCGATCGATACCACCTGGGTGCGTCCGGGGATGTTGCCGCCGACCATCAGCACCACGCCGAACTCGCCAACTGTATGCGCGAAACCGAGCACCGCGGCGCTGAGATAGCCGCGCAGCGCCAGCGGCGTGGCAACAGTGAAGAACGCATCGAGCGGGGAGGCGCCGAGCGTCGCCGCGGCTTCCAGTACGCCGCGGCCCTGGGCGACGAAGGCAGTCTGCAGCGGCTGCACCACGAAGGGCAGCGAATACAGCACCGAGGCCACCACCAGGCCGCTGAACGAGAAACTCAAAGGCTCGCCCGTGAGCGCGAGCCACGCCTGGCCGACCGGGCTCGACGGCGCGAACAGCAGCAACAGGTAAAAGCCGAGTACGGTCGGCGGCAGCACCAGCGGCAGCGCGGTCAGCGCCTCGATCGGCGGCCCTGCCCGCGAGCGCGTGTTGGCCAGCCACCAGGCCAGCGGCGTGCCGATCAGCAGCAGGATCAGCGTGGTTGTTGACGCCAGTTGCAGCGTCAGCCAGATCGGGCCGCTCACGCTCGTCAGTCCACCGCGTAACCGGCTGCGCGGATGAAGTTGCGCGCAGCGGCACTGCGGAGAAAGCGCAGGAATTCCTGCGCGGCGGGATTGTCGGCGCCATGCGTCAGCAGCACCGCATCCTGGCGGATCGGCTCGTACAGCGACGCTGCCAGCGGCCAGCTGCTGCCGCGGCCGTCAGCGCCCAGGCTGGCACCGACCAGCGCGAGATCGGCGTTGCCGCTGGCGGCCATTGCAAAGGCCTGGGCGACGTTCTCACCGAACACGATGCGCCCGGTCAGCACCTCCCAGGCACCCAGCGCGGTCAGCGCCTGCCGGGCTGCGCGGCCATAGGGCGCGAGCGCGGGATTGGCAATGGCCAGCCGGCGCAGTGCCGGGTCGCGCAACAGCCCGGCCGGCTCCTTCTCGGAGAGACCGGGCTGCGGGCTCCACAGCAGCAGGCGCCCGAGCGCATAGCTGAAGCGTGTACCGGCAACGGCGAGACCGCTTTCCTGCAGCCGGCGCGGCCGCTCCTGGTCGGCGGCCAGCAGCACATCGAAGGGTGCTCCCTGGGTGATCTGCGCGTAGAGCTTGCCCGTAGAACCGACCGACAAGTCGATCTCGTGTCCCGATTGCCGCGCGAACTGGTTGCCGATGGCGCGTGCCGTCACGGAGAAATTCGCGGCCACCGCAACCAGCACCTCGCCCGCAACACCCGGTGTGAGCGGGACCAGCACGGCGAGCAGGCACAGTAGCGGGCCAGCGACGGTTCGCGTCATGGCGGCGGCAACTCGCGAATGAAGTTTCCGATCGCGTCGAGCACCGATTGCCGGTCGCCGAGAAACCACCAGTGGTCGTCACCTTCGAGCAGGCGAAACTGCGCGCCGGGAATCCGCCGGGCCATGTCCTCGCCGGCCCCGGCACGCGATACCCGGTCACCGCGTCGGTGCAGTACCAGGGTCGGCGCCTGGATGTTTCCCAGCACATCGCGCACGTCGATATCGCGCAGTACTTCGAGAATGCCGCGAATACTGCCGGGCGTGGCGGCCGCGCGCAGGTAGCGTGCCCAGCCCTGGCGAAACTCATCGTCATCGGCCATCGTCGGTGCGAAGTACTCGATCGACGCCGGGCCACCCCAGTCGGCAATTAACTGGTCCAGCCAGGCGTCGTAACCACGCGACGAGAGACCCCAGGGATGGTCGGCGCTGCGCGTGCCCCTGGCAAATGCGCCGTACATGATCACGGCCCGCGTGCGCTCCGGGTAGCGCGTCGCGAACAATGCGGTAGCCGGGCCGCTTTCCGAAACACCGAGCAGGACGGTTTTCTCGCTGCCGGCCGCGTCCAGTACTGCGACCATATCCTCCACGGTCTGTTCGACGTCCGGCGGGTAGCCGATCCGGTCGGACAGGCCGACACCGCGCTTGTCGAAGCTGATCAGCCGGCCGAACGTCGACAGTTCGACATCGAAGCTCGAGACCATGTCGATGCGGTAGCGCAGGTCCAGGTGGGACACGAAGCC
>CBFCXA010000139.1:0-6605 GCA_965601985.1 uncultured Chromatiales bacterium
ATCCGGCCCGCGATATCCCGGCATCGGCGCGGGTCGACGCCTACCAGACCGATGAGAAGTACGGCCTGGTCTGGGTGTTTCTCGGCGACGACCCGGACAGCGCGGTGCCGATCTACGACATGCCCGAGTTCGACAACCCCGACTGGCGCATGGTGACGTTCGAAGACATCTGGGAGTGCAATGTGCACTGGTCGAAAATGACCGACCTGGATCACGTGCACCTGCCGGTCGTGCACGGCATCGAGTTCGGCGGCGACAACCCGGTACGACCGCCCGACCACCAGATCGAGACCACGCCGTGGGGCTTCAAGACGCGCATCGTGTCGCGGCCGTCGGTAACCAGGGGCAAGTGGAAAGAAATGCGCAGTGAGCGGAGCGAGGTCGTGTCGCGACTGGCCTTCATGCTGCCGGGCTTCACGCTCAAGGGGAAGGTCGACATCGGCGGCGCCGGTTCCGGCTGGCAGAACTGCTTCTATGAGATCTCCACGCCGATCGACGAGCAGACCACGCAGATGCGCTGGCTGTTTTTCCGCAGCTTCATGCTCGAACCGGAAAACGACAAGGAACACCTCAAGCGGAACCTGCGCAACATTTTCCAGGACAAGGCGAACGGCGAGTCGATCCTGCCGAAACGCGCACCTGACGTGGACGACTGGCCGGCGGTACGCGCCGAGCGTGAAGACAAGCTGATGGACGCCTACTGGCGCCTGATGCGCGAGCAGCGCGCGGCCGGCAACCAGGTCGACCGACTGAAGCTCGACGAGCTCGACCGCAACGGTGAATACCGCGTGATTCCGTCACCGGCCCGGCGACAGGACCCGGAGAACTGGGTGTTCGACAGCGTGCCGCGGATCGCCGGCGAGGCGGAGACAGGTTCCGGCACTTCGCTGAAAGGCGTAGCCGGAGCCTGAGACCGGCCCGGCGGTCAGGCGACCTGCGCTAGCGGCTCGGGCTGGTCAGGTGGACCCGGCCACGGCGGCCGAAGCGGCGTTCGTTCAGCTCGGCGACGATATCCTTTACCGCCCGCGTAACCGCGGTGCGTGATCCCTTGCGGTAACCGGTGATCACGTTGGCGCCCTGGGTAATCGTGTAGCGATGCCAGGTGCCTTTCTCGCCTTCCATCGGCGGCTTGGTCTTGTCGACCGATCCCAGCGCAAACGGCTCGCCCTTGTCGGCAGTGGATTCGCTGTCTTTCTTCGTAGCTTTAGGCATTGCGTTACTCACTGCCACTCTCCGGTGGCTTCGCATTGACGGAAATAATCGTGATGTCGAACTGCAGGTCCTCGCCGGCCAGCGGATGATTGAAGTCCAGCACGACGACTTCTTCGCGCACCTCGCTGACCCGAATCGGGCCGTCGTAGTCCGGCGCGGACAGCAGGCTGCCGACCGCACGCGCTTCTTCCGGAATCTGGTCGGCCGGCACTTCGCGGAACAGTTCGGTATTGACCAGGCCGTAGGCCTGGTCGGCGTCCAGCGTCAGCTCGACGCGGTCGTCCGGTCGCTTTCCCAGCAACGCTTCCTCGAGCGCCGGCAGCAGGCTGCCGTCGCCGTGCACATAGGTCAGCGGCTCACGATCGCGGTTGGTCTGCAGCACTTCGGCATCGCCTTTCAGCTTCAGGCTGAATTGCAGAGACACGTGGCTGCCGGCGGCTATGGCTCCTGATTCCGCGGCGCTCACTGTGCCGGCTCCATGGCTGCTGCTGCGACTACCGAGACGACGCGAACCTTGAATTCGAGATCCTGCCCGGCCAGCGGGTGATTGAAGTCCAGTATCGCTATGTCTTCCCGCACTTCGCTGACACGGATGCTGCCCGGATACTCCGGGGAACTCAGCAGCGTGCCGACTTCGCGCGCCTCTTCCGGCAGTTGCTCGAGCGGGTACTCGCGCATGAGTTCGGCGTTCACGGGACCGTAGGCGTCCGCGGCGTCCAGGCTGAGCTCGAACTGCTCCTCGGCCTCGCGGCCGGCGAGTTCGGCTTCCAGCGCCGGCAGCAGCATGCCCTGCCCGTGCACGTAGGAAATCGGCGCAGCGCCGACATTCGACTGCACGACCTCACCACTGGGGCGCAACGAAAGCGTGTACTCCAGTTCCACCATGCTGCCCTGCTCAATCGACGGGCCGGCAGCCAGGGCCGGGAATGCGATGGTGATAGCGGATAGCACGGCCATCCTGGCCAGGAATTTCATCATCGGTTCTCCATGCTTGCAGTGAGGACCCAGGGGTAGCCGCCGGTCGGGGCGGTGGCGTTCGGACAGGCGCCTGATGCCTGCGTATCTTGCTGCGATGCGTTAGTCGCGGTGTTCACCCGCGTGCACGCATGTTTTCGCTCGGGTCAGAAGATCTGGAATGCTCTAAGGACGGGAACGCGCAAAGACGCGAGCACCGTAACACCGGCAATCCGCCGTTGCAATGAAATGACCACTCAGTGGTCGCGAGCTGGTCTATCTCTGCGGCATCGCGTCAAACGCCAGGCTGATCCTCGGTTCGTCGGCCTCGAACGGCAGCGTGGCATGGCGAAAGTAGGACGGAAACAGCAGCAGCCGGCCCGGGCGTGGCGCGATTCGGTGCAACGGGCCGCAGGGCAGGTCCGGGAAACGCGGTGGCGGTGTGCCAAATTCCAGCCAGCCGGCCTGCGGTCCCGCCGTGTTCATCCTCTCCGGCAGTGCCAGGTAGTACACGCCGCTGACGAATCCGAGCGGATGCAGGTGGCTGGCCTGCCGGCCGCCGGCTGCGAGCACGGTGCCCCAGACGCGCAGACCGTAGCGCTCCGCCGCGTACGCCATGACCGGATGATCGGACAGCCCGGCATCGATACGTCGCCGGGTGTAGGCCTCGACCTGGGTGCGCAACAGAACCTCCAGCGTCTGCAGCGCGGGATCCGACTGCAGGTCGAGTTCACCGGTCTGCCGGCCGCCGCGGGTCGACTTGCTGACCGGCTCGGCAAGCAGCGAGTCGTTGCCGAGGATCAGCTCGGCCAGCGTCTGGTTGAACGCCTCGAGACCGGCGTAGCCCGGCGGTGTGTCGATATCGATAAAGTCGACCAATACGTCCGCGTCGAGCAGCTGCAAACCTTCAGGTTCCCGCCCGGCCGCGAGCAGCGCCTGCGCATGCGCCGCGAGCACGAGGCGCTCGCCCCGATGCCGGTCCAGGAAACTTTCGCTGACGGCGAGCGCTGCATCTGCCTTACCGGCGTCGGCCAGCAACAGCGCCAGGTCCGAGGCCGCGCGGGCGTTGTCCGGATTGACCCGCAGCGCGCGCTCCAGCGTGTGGCGGGCTTCGGCTACCTGACCGACGCCGTGCTGGGCACAGGCGAGGTTGATCAGCGCAAGGTCGTTGTCCGGGTTGCGCCCGGCCGCGAGTTCCAGCACCGGCAACGCGTTCGCGTAGTCCTCCAGCGCCACCAGCACCGCGCCCTGCGTCGCCAGCACGAACGGATGCCCCGGGGCCTGCGCGAGCGCCGTCTCGCAGGCCACCCGTGCCTCTTCGCCGCGACCGGCATCCACCAGCGCGGTCGCCAGGTTGCAGCGGACCTCGAGATCGTCCGGTTGCAGCGCGAGATAGCGTTGCGCGTAATCGATCGCCGGGCCGAGATGCCCGCGATACTGGGCCAGCGCGCCGAGGTTGGCCAGCGCGCGCCGCGAGTCGGGCGCGAGTTCCAGCGAACGGCGCAACACCGCTTGTGCCTCTTCGAGCCGCCCGCCGGCCATCAGCGTCAGGGCCAGTTCGTTCAAGGGTTCCGCGTCGTCCGGCGCGCAGTCACGCGCGCGTTCCAGCAGGCCCAGGGACAGCGGCAGGTCGCCGAGTTCGCGCGCCAGGCTGCCGCGCAGGCGCAGTGCCCGGGCATGCCGGGAGTTAGCGGCCAGGAAGCGGTCATAGCACTCGGCCGCGGTCGCCAACTCACCGGCACGATGCGCCTGCATCGCGTCTTTGAGCAGCTGATCGGTTGCTGGATCGGTTTGGGAATTCATGGACGCAGACCGCTGGCCGGCCGCCGATTGTAGCCAGCCACGGGTCGCCAAAGCTGCTGCGTCTGGCAATCCCCGCCGCAAGGCCCTATCTTTTCGGCCCTCAATCAACGACGGCCGCTGCGGCCGTCCGCTGCCAAGGAACCGACGCGTGGACGTAGACCTGATCCTGGAACCCGATCTCAACCCGAGCCAGATCACCGAACTGGGGCTGGCGGCCGAGCGCTACGGCATCCGTGCGATCTGGACGTCGAACTACTTCGCGCACTGGGACCCGTTCATCAGCCTGGCCAAGCTGGCCGAGTCGACTTCGCGCATCCGCATGGGCGCGCTGGCGGTCAGCCCGTTCGAGATGCATCCGCTGAAGATCGCCAATGCGCTGCTGACCCTGAACGAAATCAGCAACGGGCGCGCGCAGGTCGCGGTTGGCGCCGGCGAGGGCAACCTCGACGCCATGGACCTGAAAAAGCCCGAGAAAGTCGTGCTGGCCATCCGCGAGGCCATCGAGATCGTGCGACTGGCCGGCCGCGGCGGGCTCAAGCAGGGCTACAAGGGCGAGATCTATAACGTGAACCTGCCCTGCGCCTACGACTGGCTCAGCGCGCCGCCGCCGATGGTCTACGGCACCGCCTACCGGTTCATGATGATGCGCATGGAGGGCCGGGTGGCCGACGGCGTATTCGTAGGCTGCACGCCGCCGGAAATCGTCGAGCCGGCGATGGAGAACGTGCGCACCGGCGTTGAGCGTCGTGACGAGCCGCCGCAGGATTTTCGCGTGAATACCTTCTGGGGCTGGCATATCAAGGAAGATCGAGAAGCGGCGTTCCGCGAATCGCGACGGGAACTGCCCTGGCGCGCGCGCAAGCTGGACCCGGAGCTGATCAGCCTGTATCTCGACGAGGACGAGGTCAAGACGGTCACGGACAACTATCAGAACTACGTCGACGCCTACTTTGCCGGCTCCGACGATGTCGCCGGGGTGTCGAAGGACATCTCCAACAAGATGGCGGTCGGCCTGACGGCGACCGGCGGGCTGGAAGACCTCGACCGCGAGCTGGAGCGTTTCAAGACCTTCGGCCGCGCCGGCCTGACCGAAATTGCGCTGCGCCTGCACGCCGACCCGATGGACGCGCTGAAGATCATCGGCGAGCGCGTGGTCCCCGAACTGCGCGAGGTCTGAGCGACACGCCGGTGGCCGGCTTGTGACCGCCGTATTACAGCATCGGATTGAACTCTGCCGCGGCCGGAAAGGCGCTGGCAACCAGGCGGCGTTGGGCTATACTTTCTCCGCTTCTATTTCGCTGGCTTCGAGACTGCAGGCCCTGCCTACATCCTCCTGAGCGGTGACTAGAACGTTCCTGAGGAAACATGAGATACGCTAATGGGTAGGAAACTTTACGTCGGCAATCTGCCGTACTCGTCCACTGAAGATTCACTCCGCGAGGCTTTCAGCCAGAGCGGCAGTGTCGATTCGGTGACCATCATCATCGACCGCGATACCGGTCGCAGCAAGGGCTTCGGCTTTGTCGAAATGGGCACGGATGCTGAAGCGCAGGCCGCGATCGAGGCACTTGACGGCCAGGATCTCGGTGGCCGCCGCATCAAGGTCAACGAGGCCAAGCCGCGTGCGCCCCGCGAGAACCGCGGAGGTGGCGGCGGACGCTGGTAAACAGAAGTTTCGCTTCGTGAAAAACCCCGCTTCGGCGGGGTTTTTTTTGGCCTGTTGCGGTCGCGGTATAATCAGGGCCTGACGCTAGGAGGCCTGACCAATGCGCCGAAGAGAATTCATTTCCCGCTTTGCCGCCGTCGGCGGCGCTGCGACCGGCGTCGCGATTGCAGCCGGGTCGCGAACCCAGGATGCACTGGGCGACAGCGCACTGTTCGTCCGCGACGAGTTCAAGCGCCTGAATGACCGGATGGACCGGCTCGATGAGAACCAGCGACGCATGCTGCGCGCACTGATTTTTGTCGCCAGCGTGTCGACCGGAATCGACGCGCTGCGCCTTCTAAACGGCGACCTGTTCAGCTAGGCCGCGGGCCGAGGCTTGGAAACGGCCCCGGATTTCAGCCCTGCGCCGCTTGCCAGGCCGTGCAGATTTCCCCTGCCGGCGCGCTCCACACACCCTCGTGCCCGGTGATGTACTCGAGCAGTGATTCCAGGTGACCGATTCGGTGCGGCTGCCCGAGCATCCACGGATGCAGCGACATAGCCAGCAGACGGCCGCCCTGCTCCGCCGATTCCGCGTACAGATAGTCGAACGCGTCGCGCAGCTGGTCGGCGTACTCCGACTCGGAGTGCAGGTTCGACTGGACGATGAAGCGGTCTTCCAGCTCGGTGGATAACGGCATCGCGACGATCTCGCCGGCGCGGGTGCGGAACGGAAACGGCATGTCGTCGTTGATCCAGTCACACATGTAGCGCACGCCGCGCTCGGCCAGCAGGTCCGGCGTGTTGGAGCTTTGCGACTTCGACGGGCTGAGCCAGCCGGCGACCGCGAGAATCACGATATGGAGTGGGGATATGGCGTTCTTCATCGCCCGAGTACGCTATCCCCAATCCCTTGCCAGTGCAAGAGTTGGAGTTCGGTCGAATATTTGGATAGTACGGGGTACCCCCAATCGGCTTTTTCCCACGATTC
>CBFCXA010000140.1:0-6590 GCA_965601985.1 uncultured Chromatiales bacterium
GCGCGCACCCAGCTCAAGAGCATTTTCCATAAGCTGGGCGTCAATTCGCAGCCGGCGATGATGCAGCGCCTGACCCAGACGCTGGAATTGCGCGACCCGTCGTCGCCCGGCGACTTCACCGGGCCTGACGGGCCGGGTAACCCGGGCGCTGACGCCTAAAGTCCGGCCGGTCCGCGACCGATAAATCCTGTATCCCCGCGTCCAGTCGACGCCGGGCACGGAGATCGCCGCGGCCCAATGAATACCGGCTCGACAACCTGGCGCAATGTCGCCCACCAACTGCTGGAAAGCCGCGTGCGGCGTTCACCGGCCAGCGACCTGATCGGGCGCTTCATCGCCACCCTGATCGTGCTCAATGGCCTGGCCGTGGTGCTGGAGTCGAACCCGAGAATCTTCGCAGCCTGTCGGGACTACTTCTTCGCCTTCGAGGTGTTCTCGGTCTCGATCTTCACGCTGGAGTACATTGCGCGGCTGTGGGCGGCAGCCGAGCACCCGCGATTCAGGGGTACCAGCCCCTGGCGCGCCCGGCTGCGTTACGCCATCAAGCCGATGGCGATAGTCGACCTGCTGGCCATCGCGCCGTTTTATCTGTCGCTGCTGATCCCGATCGACCTGCGCTACCTGCGCCTGTTCCGGCTGCTGCGCCTGGTCAAGCTGTCGCACTATTTCAACGGGCTGCATGTTTTTGCCAGCGTGCTGCGCCGGGAAGCCGGGGCGATCGCCGGCGCGCTGCTGATCATGTTGATCCTGATCGTGATTTCCGCCTGCCTGATGTTCTCGGTCGAAAATTCAGCGCAGCCGGGCCAGTTCGGCAGCGTGGCCCAGGCAATCTGGTGGGCCGTGGTCACACTGACCACGGCGGGCTATGGCGACGTTTCGCCGGTGACCTTAGGCGGCAAGCTGCTCGGAATCGCGATCATGCTGCTGGGCATCGGCACCATGGCATTGCCGGCCGGTATCCTCGCCGCGCGCTTCTCAGAGGAACTGCAGGGCCGCCGTGAAGTGCTGCGCGGCCAGGTCCGCGATGCGCTGGCCGATGGCCGGCTCGACCCGACCGAGCAGCGCTCGCTGGAGCGGCTGCAGGAAGAACTCGGCCTGTCATCCGAAGAACTTGACCGGCTGGTTGCCCTGCAGAGCCGGTTCATGAAGCGCCACCGCTTCTGCCCTCACTGCGGGGAATCGCTCGCGGACGACGCCTGAAGCGCATCGTCGAGCCAGCTGCGCCAGCGCGGATACTTGTCAACCAGGTAGGCGCCGGCTGCACCCGGGTCGACCGGCTGCGTGCTGAACTGCGCATGCGGCGGCAGGCCGGCAGCGAGCCGCGCGGCGCCGATCAGCCCGGCTTCGCCATCGGTGAGCAGCTCGACACGGCGTTCGAGCAAGGTGGCCAATCCCGGCGCCAGCGCCGGGTCGCGCACCAGCCCGCCCGACAGCAGGATGCGCCCGGCGCGGCCGGTGGTGCCCAGGTCGTCGAGGATCTCGCGCACGCGAAACAACAGACCCTCGAGCAGCACACGGCGCTGCCCCGGCCCGTCGAGCGCGCGGACCGGCGCCGACAGGAGCGGGCCCAGGCCCGGTCGCCAGTGGGGCGAACCAATGCCGGCCCGATCTGGCAGCGCGAACCCATCCGCGCAGGGATCGGCTTCGGGCAACTCGGTCGGTGGTGGAGCGCATTCGTCCAGCGACGGGCCTGCACCATTGATCGTGCCTTCCAGTGCATAACGCGCCCTGGCATTGCCCAGCAATGCCGCAGTCAGGTAACCCGGCACGCGCGCATCGCGCTCGACATCGGCGCGCAGCACGAAGGCGCCGGTGCCGAAATTCACCAGCGCCGAGTCGTCGTCAGCCAGCAGCGCGAGCGCGCCGGCCGACTGGTCCGCCACGCTGGCATTCAGGATCGCCCCGCCGGCCAGAGGCAGCGACTGGCCGGTGCTCGCAACGATGTCGGGCAGACCAGTCCGCGGCACGCCAAATGCCTCGAGAAGTTGCCCGCACCAGTCGCCGGTATCGAGCGCCAGCATGCCGGTGCGCGCGGCCATGCTCAGGTCGGTCACATGCGCGCGCTGCCCGGAAAGCACCCAGACCAGCCAGCTGTCGAGCGTGCCGAACAGCAGTTCGCCGGACGCCAGACCAGCCTGCCAGTCGGGACGCCGTTCGAGCAGGCTGGCAAGCTTGGGCCCGGCATAGTGCGCCGAGAGCCGCAGACCGGCGCGCTGCACCAGCAAAGTCTGCAGCCGGGCATGACGGGCACACCAGTCGCGGGCACGGCGGTCCTGCCAGGAGATCAACGCCGTTTCCGGCTGACCGTCGTCACGTCGCCAGAGCAGGAAACTGGAACGCTGGCTGCTGAGCCCCAGCGGCAGCTCGCCGCCGGCGCCTGCGAGCAGTTCGCCTACCGCATCCAGCCACAGCATCGGATCGGACTCCCGAACCAGGCCACTGCCGGTAAGCGGCGGCGAGGCGCGTTCGTCCAGCAACAGCAGCTGCGCCTTATCGTCGAGCGCGCCCAGCTTGATGCGCGTACTGCCGAGATCCAGCGCGATCGAAAGCCGGCCATTGCCGGCGTTCATTGCGCCGCGCCCGGAACGATCACAGATACAGGTACAACAGCGCCAGGCCGCAGAGCAGACCGAAACGATCCGGCCACTTGGCCACGACTTCCCGACCACCGTGATGGTGACCGGGCTCATAGATGATCACGTGCAGGATTGAGCCGGCTACGAAGGCCTGGAACCAGGCCAGTGCCGGCGTCGTGAGCAGAGCGGACCACGCTCCGCCAGCCGTAAAACCGGCGATTGTCGCCAGTATCATCGCGGCCAGCGCGAGCAGCGCGACCCGCTCGCCCTTGCCGCCCGCGAGCAGAAACCAGACCGCCAGCCCGACCGGAAAACGATGCAGGACGACGGCCAGCGCGAGGTCGCCGTCATGTCCGTGTCCCGCCTCGCCGGTCTCCGGCAGGGCCAGGGCTACACCGTCGATCAGACTGTGTACCGCCAGTCCGGCGATGCCAAGCACCAGGATGGCCGCATGCGCCTGCCTGACAAAGCGATGCAGCTGCGACTCGAGCAGCGCCGGGAACGCCAGGCCGAGCAGCAGACAGGGCCAGGCAATCCAGCCGCCGGCGTCGACCGCTTCGGGCAGGATGCTGAAGCCGAGCAGGCCGGCAATGGAGATAAAGGTAAAGCCACCGAGAAATGCGGCGGCCTGCGGGCCGAGGCGCCCGAATTGCACCAGCAGCGGCCCGATCGCCAGCGCGCAAACGCTGGCCAGCAGAGTCAGCGACCCGGACACCGAAGCTGCCGTCGCCGCCGTGTTAAAACCTTCAGTGCCACGCTCGCCGCGCCGGTCCCCGATCCATCCCGCGGACGAGTATGTCACGCGGCGAGCGGCGCCGGAAAACCGACGCATCCGTCGACCGACCCGCACTCGAAACCACATGTATTGCGGAGTAAAGCATGCCCTCTGTCCGAACCGTTCACACAATCCTGTCTGCGACCTGCCTGATACTGGCACTGGCCGCCTGTGCCAACGAAGCACCGCCGGCAGGCGTCGCGTCAGCCGCCGGGGACACCGGTTACACCACCGGGCCTGCCACCCGCGACGGGATCGGCAAATTCTATTTCGGCCGCGAGATTTCGCAGGTGATGGGCCATCTTGGCGCCGGCTGGCTGGAGCGCCCCTCGCGTGAGCGCGACGAGCGTACCGACCTGCTGATAGAAAGGTTGCCGCTGGGCCCCGGCGACACGGCGGCCGACCTGGGCGCCGGCACCGGCTATTTTTCGCTGCCGATGGCCGAACGCGTTGGGCCGGACGGACGGGTGCTGGCGGTCGATCTGCAGCCGGAGATGCTGCAGATAATCAACGAACGCCTCGAGCGCGACGCGATCACCAACGTCGACACGATTCTGGCTACCGAGACCGACCCGCGCCTGCCGCCGGCCAGTGTGGACATGCTGCTGATGGTGGATGCCTACCACGAGTTTTCCTACCCGCGCGAAGTTATGCAGGGCGTCGTCCGGGGCCTCAAGCCCGGCGGTCGCGTGGTATTGATCGAGTACCGCGGCGAAGACCCGCTGGTGCCGATCAAGCGGCTGCACAAGATGACCCAGGCGCAGGCCATCACCGAGATGCAGGCGGTCGGTCTCGAGTGGGAAGAGACGCTCGACATTCTGCCGCAGCAGCACTTCATGGTGTTTCGCAAACCCGCGGGATAGTGCGCGGACCGTCACGGCTGCGTTATGCTGCGTCCCGCCCCGGGGGAGAACAGCAAAATGATCGAAATCGATCCCGCCTGGCAGGGTGACGTCAAATTCTACGAACTGGTCTACGGGACCTGGCTGACCTACATCTTCCTGGTTCTGATGTGGGAACGTGTGCTGCGCGCGACGCTGCCGGAATGGAAGTACGTACTGATCACTTTCCTCGGCGCCAGCATGTTCTGGATAAATCACTACTTCCAGAACTCTCCGTTCTACCTGTGGCTGCTGAACGGCTACTCGCTGATTTTTCTCGTCGTGTATTACTACACCGCGGTGTCGCCACAGGACAAAGGCACGGTCTGGAAGATCCTGGCAACACTGTCGGCCATCGTCTTTACCGTCGCCTTCATCGCCTTTGAGTACATCGCCCGCCTGGGTGTGCAAGCCGGCATCAATGAATTCTGGTTCATGGCGGCAGCCTACTTCGGCTTTTTGTTCCTGATCTGGTGGCGCGGCGCGCGGCGCGCCGCCTGAGCCACGCCGCGGCCGGACGAATCCCGGCGAAGTCACCTCTTATCCGCCTCGTCGCAGCGGTCTTTTTCCGCGAGCATCTCTCGCCCGGCAGCCTGCCGGCGAAAGAAACCCAAGCTGCGGAGAACTGCCATGCCCTTTTCAAGCCCGAGAGCGAAACTCGCTCTGTTCGCCCTGACTTCCGGCCTCGCTGCCGCCCCGGCCTTGTCGGCGCCGCTGTCCCTGTCCGAGCTGTCGCCCGGCGACCTGCAGATCACCGAATACCTGGCCAACCCCACGATCGTCAGCGACTCCGCCAACGAGTACTTCGAACTCTTCAACCGTCGCGATGAGGCAATCGATCTCGACGGGCTGGTCGTGCGCGATGACGGCAGCAACCAGTTCGTCGTCACCGGCCTGGTGATCCCGGCCCGCGGCTTTCGCGTTTTCAGCAACGGCGACGGCAGTGGACTCGGCCTGGTGCCTGACTACCAGTACGGCGGCTCGATGGCGCTGACCAACTCGAGCGACGAGATCCTGCTGTTCGGACCCGGCGACGTGCTGCTGCAGGCGCTGAGCTACGATGACGGCGACGCCTTCGGTACCGGCGTTGCCAATGAACTGCTGTTCGGCGACCGCGACAGCGGCGAATCCTTCGGGCCGCAGGCCGGCAGCGACTACCAAGCTGCCGTAGCGTCGCTGGCCGAAGGTAACTTCGGGTCGCCCGGCCGGCCCGGCACCACGGTGTTCGACGCCTCGGTGGTGCCGCTGCCGCCCGCCGCCTGGCTGTTCGGTGCCGCGCTCGCCGCGCTGTCGGCGCTGCGCCGTCGCTGCTCGCTACCGCGGTAGACTGAGCCGGTCAAAACCCGGAGCGACACCATGCCCATGCCCGAACCCCTGCTGCGCCGAGTACCTCGCGACGAGTTGTCCGAGAACCTGCGGGCGGCTTTAGATAACGCGCGAAGCGTGACCGGCGATGCGACCTTTATCGAGGTAGCGGCAAACAACCCGCAGATGTTCCGCTGGTACATCGAAGACTTCTACGGCAAGGTCTACCACGGTGATCGGCTGGACCCGAAAGTGCTGGAACTGGTGCGGCTGAGACTGGCCAACCTGCACGGCTGCGCGTTCTGCAACAAGGGCGACCGGGCGCAGGCGCTGGCCGCCGGCTTCAGCGAGGCGCAGCTGGATGCGCTGCCCGACTACGAGAACGGTCCGTTTCGGCCCCAGGAAAAGGCCGCGCTGGCGCTCGCCGACGAACTGGCCCTGACCAGTCCGCTCGGCCGCCTGACACCGGCATTGTACGCGCGCCTTACAGAACACTTCGATGACGGCGAGCTGATCGAGCTGGGCATGATCATGGCCGTGCTCTGCGGCATGGCCAAGTTCCTGTTTGCCTTCGACCTGGTCGAGAAAGAAGACAGCTGCCCGTTCCTGCCGCAGAATTCGCGCGCAGCGGCGAGCTAGAAAAAATAGTAGCGCCGCAGACGCATGCGCAGTTCGGCGGGTGGCAGACGCGGGCCTTCGACGTAGAAAACCGGTAGCCCCTGCTCACGGGCCATGCAGCCACTGCAGTCGAGTCGGCCGAGTTCCTCCAGCTGCCCGAACAGCGGCTGCAGTTCGTCGCGGCTGAAACCCACGTAAAGCCCGCCGGCGTAGTCACGGCCGGCAGACCACAGGTGGTAAGTCATGTGCCTGCCGAGCGCCTCGGGCAGGCGGTCATCGGTGTCGAGACGATTAAGTGCCGCGGCGTGCCCGTAATGCGATGCGACCAGCACCGAAGTCGCGCGCTGCTCCGGACTCAGGCTCTCCCAGCTACGCGCGGTGAGCTCGACCAGTTCGGGCCAGCCATGCATCTCGGCAAAATGCGGGAAGTAACGT
>CBFCXA010000141.1:0-6577 GCA_965601985.1 uncultured Chromatiales bacterium
CGCGGTGCCGGCCAGCGGTTTCGAAATATCACTCGAGCGCTTGAGTGCCAGCCTTGAGACGGCGGGTCTCGAGCAAGAGAGCCTGGCAGACCTGAAAAGCGAACCGCCGCAGATCGTCTTTCGCGACGAGCTCGCCGTTTTGTTGCTGTACGATGGCGAACCGCGTTTCGCCGATGTTGAAAACAGTCCCTACGAACGCGCGTTGAATACGCCTCTGGCGGTTGCGCGCAACAAGAAGACAAAGATCTGTTACCTGAGTAGCGGCACGCTTTGGTACACAGCGTCAGCTCCGACAGGCCCATGGACGCCGACCAGCTCGCCACCCCAAGACCTCGCGAAAATGCTGCAGCCGCCGGAAGACGCCGGTCCGCCGCCGGCCATACCGCCGGCAATTGTCGTCGCAACCGAGCCGACCGAGCTTATCTCTACCGACGGCAAGCCGAGCTGGAAGTCGCTGCCGGGCGGCGAGATTCTCTACGTGCAGAATACCGAGACCGCATGGCTGCGCGAGCTCTCGACCAACAACATGTACGTGCTTCTCGCCGGGCGCTGGTATCGCTCGAAGTCTGAGGATGGACCGTGGACCTTCGTGCGGTCGGACGAACTGCCGGCGAGCTTCAAGGACATACCACCAGCTTCCGATATCGGAGGGCTCCGTGTGTCTGTGGCCGAAACCGAAGAGGCCGAGCAGGCGCTACTGGATGCAGCCGTGCCGCAGACTGCAGCCATCAGCCGAGACGATGCGACGCTGCAGATCGAGTATGACGGCAAGCCGCAGTTCGAGAAGATCTCGGGGACCTCGGTGTCGTACGCGGTCAACACGGCATCGCAGGTGCTCGAAATCGATAAGCGCTACTACGCCGTCGACAATGGCGTGTGGTTCAGCTCCAGCCTGGCGACCGGCCCCTGGGAAGTTGCCGACAGTATTCCGAACGACAAGATCCAGGAGATCCCGCCGAGCGCGCCCGTCTACAACACGACCTATGTACAGGTCTACGAGTCGACACCGGAGGTGGTATACGTCGGCTATACGCCGGGCTATCTGTGGTCGTTCCCCTACTACGGCGTCCCGGTCTACGGCACGGGCTGGTACTACCCGCCATACTGGGGCCGATACTACTATCCGCGTCCGCCGACCTGGGGTTTCAACGTTGGCTACAACCCCTGGACTGGCTGGAGCTTCGGCCTCAGTTGGAGCAATGGCTTCTTCAGCATGGGCGTGAGCTGGGGCGGCGGCTACCGCGGTGGCTACTACCCTGGCGGCTGGTACGGAGGCGGCGGCTATCGCGGTCCGACCATCATCAATACCGGTGACATCAATATCGGCAACAGCGTGAACATCGGTAACCGCGACACCGCACGCGACCGCATAGGCAGCGGTAACAACGTCAACCGGGACCAAATGGACAGGCAGAACCTGTATAACCGACCCGAGAACCGCGCACGCAAGGCTGACCGCGAGACCGTGCAGCGCGACTTCGAGCGGGCCCGCCCGGCCACCGATCGCGAAAACAACGTGTTTGCCGACCGCGACGGCAACGTGGCTCGCCGCAGCGGCGATGCCTGGGAAACTCGGGAGAACGGGCAGTGGCAGCGGCAGGATGCCGCCGACGCGGCGCGCGATCGTTCCGCCACCACCCGGGACAGTTCGCGGAGCTTCGACCGCGGGGAGTTCGATCGTGCCAACAAAGCCCGCCAGACCGGCGCGCGTCGCGAGCGTGCCCGGCCAACGTCGCGCGGCGGCAGTGGCGGCATGCGCGGTGGCGGCTTCGGCGGCCGTCGCTGAGCTCGTCGGCAGTTCGCGGTCAGATCGCGACGCTGACAGCGTCGTAGTCCGCGAGGCCCAGGGTTTCTTCGTTGCGGTGGACCCGGGCCGTGTACTGGTCCGGGTTGTAGCTCGTCAATCGCTCGCCCTGCGCGCGCGATTCGAGAAATACTCGCGTGGTGCGCTCGCGCCGCGCGGTCTCGTAGCGCGTCAGCGCGGCCGGTGCCGCACCCTCAGCGGAAATTGCGCGCGTCAGAATCGCGGCGTCTTCTATCGCCATGGCCGCACCCTGGCCGAGGAACGGCGTCATCGGGTGTGCAGCGTCACCTAGCAGGGTCACTCGAGAGTCGGTCCAGGCCTCCAGCGGTTCGCGATCGAAAATGCCCCATTTGAACAACCCGTCCGGCGGCGTGGCGGCGAGCAGTCGCCGCGCGTCCGCGTTGAATTCGGCAAACTCAGCCAGCAGCTCGTCGACGGTTGCCGGGATCGACCAGCCTTCGTCCGTCCACTGCTCAGCCCGTGCAATGCCGACGAAATTCAGCAGCTGCCCGGCGCGCACCTTGTAACGCGTGAGGAAATGGCCCGGGCCCTGCCAGACTGCGGACTCGGGTTCGATGCGCTCGCCTGCCAGCCGCGTCATCGGGATCAGGCCGCGCCAGGCTACGTAGCCGGTGAAGCGCGGTTCATCGGCGCCGTACAGCTGCGCGCGTACCGCCGAGCGAATGCCGTCGCAGCCGATCAGCAGGCGGCCGCGGGTTTGCGATCCGTCTGCGCAGCTTACGAGCACCCCGTTCTCATCCTGTTCGAATCTCGCCAGCTGCTTCCCCACTTCCAGCCTGACGGACGCCTGGCGCGCCAGCGCTGCGACCAGCCCGGCCTGCAGGTCGGCACGATGAATCTGGCAGTACGGCGCTCCGCGGTGATAAGTCTCCGGCCCGCGCGGGATATCGACCATGGTCTGGCCGGTTCGGTAGTGCATCACCGCGCCGCGCGCCGGCACCACGGCCCAATGGTCCAGCGTGTCGCGCAGGCCCAGGTGGTGCAGTACCGAGGTGGCGTTGGCGGCCAGCGTCAGGCCCGCGCCGACCTCGGACAGTTCCGGTGCCGCTTCCAGCACACAGACCTCGAAGCCGGCCTGTCCCAGGCCGAGCGCCGCGCACAGCCCGCCCATACCCGCACCGGCAATGATGATCTGCTCGTCACTCATGGGTTGAATTGTGGGCGGCGCCGCGGCGTCGCGCCAATTGCGCCCGGCGGTCGTTCATCGGGAGGTTGAGCGGTTCAGGGCGCCAGGCGACTGACTGTCCAGCCCTGGCCCTCGCGCAGGTAGCGAAAGCGATCGTGCAGCCGGCTCTCGCGGCCCTGCCAGAATTCGATACTGTGCGGCGCCACGCGATAGCCGCCCCAGAATGAAGGCAGCGGCACTTCGCCATTCGCGAAGCGCTCTTTCATCTCCGCGAACTTGTTCTCCAGCACCGAGCGCGCGCTGATCACGCTGCTCTGCCGCGAGACCCAGGCACCGAGCTGGCTGTCGCGCGGCCGGCTCAGGAAGTACTTCGTGTCCTCGGCCACGGTCGTGCGCTCGGCCCGTCCCAGGATCTTGATCTGCCGGTGCAGGCCCGGCCAGTAGAACAGCAGCGCGACGCGCGGGTTGCCGGTGATTTCACCGGCCTTGCGGCTGCCGAGGTTGGTATAGAACACGAAGCCGTCGCGACCGTAGTATTTGAGCAGCACCATGCGCACGGACGGCTGCCCGTCCTCGGCGACGCTGGATACGCTCATCGCATTGGCGTCGATTGTCTCGGTCTGTTCAGCCTGCGCGAACCAGCGGTCGAACTGTACGAACGGGTCCTCGTCCAGCTCGTGCCGGCCGAGCGGTTCGTTGCGGTACTCCCGGCGCAGGTCGCCCAGGTCACGTTCAGCCATTGCCGGCGATTTCCTTGTTTACGATGAAGCAGACCTGACCGCGCCGTTCGAGCTCATCGCACATGTCGCGAGCCTCGGCCATCGACAGCGGCACGGTGCGCAGCAGGAAGCGAGTGCCGGAATGTTCGACCGGCGTGACGATGCGGATGGGGCCGAGAAAGATCTCACCGAAAGCCGCGTCGAGGCGGCGAACCTCGGTCTCGGCTGCGACCGCGGTTCGGAAGGCACCGACCTGCAGCCGGAAGTTACCCGGCCGTTCCGGTGGCGGCAGCGCTTCGGGCGGCGGGGGCGGCGGCTGCAGCGCCGCGATCAGCTCGCGTGCTTCGTCGATCTGCGGCGCATCCGGGTAGACCTCGAGGAAGCTCTCCAGCGCGGCAATGGACTCTTCATCGACTGCCGCCTCCCAGGCCTCGTCACGCCCGAGTTCGTAGATCCGCAGCCGCGCGCCGGCGGAAAACTCGCTGTCGGGATACTCGTTCAGGAAACGTTCGTAGTTGTCGATGCGATCGCGGAACTCGGCGCGCTCCCAGGCCCGCTCAAGCTTCAGGCGCTGCATGCGGGCGCGGGCGCGATCGGCGAACTCGCCGTCCGGATACTTGGCCAGGAACTCCAGGTAGCCCTGGTTGGTGTCTTCGCGCTCGGCCAGCTCCCAGGCTTTTTCCGGGCTGCCGCAGGCGACCAGCAACAGGCAGGTGAGCAGCAGCGGGCAGGTCAGTCTGAAGGGCATCTTTGCTAGTATCGGCGCGCTATGCGTCAGTCAAATCAATTCTCAATCATCGCAGCCGTCGCGCTGCTGTCCGGTTGCGCGGCGCCACCGCAATTGCCCGAACCGGCGGCAGAGCCCGCGATGGGCGCGGATCGCAGCGCGATTTTCGCAGAACGCTGGGCCAGCTACTCGGCCTGGGCATCCCGCGACGGGCTGCAGGCAGGCTGCGAGCCGCGGCTTGCGGAACCTGATGTCGACGTTGCTTATCGCGGCACCGTAGTCCTGATGCACGGCTTTTCGGCCTGTAGCCAGCAATACGAAGATTTCGTCGGCCTGCTGAGCGCCAGCGGCTATCGTACCGTGTTGGCGGTGCTGCCGGGGCATGGGCGCCCTTACCCGGCGGTCGACAAGGACAATCCGAACGCGCAGCCGGATGCCGGCAGCTGGCGAGACGTGTATACGGCCTTCGCCGGGCAGATCAACGGCCTGATGGAATATGCCGACGGCGACCGCGTAATCGGCGGCCTGTCCGGTGGCGGCACGGCCAGTCTGTGGCTGAACCTGCAGGCGCCGGAACTCTACGATCGAAATATCGTAATGGCGCCGTTCCTGGATATTGCCGGCGGCGGCTTCGTGAATGGGACCGTGGCGTTCCTCGGTGCGATACCCGGCCTGAACAATTTCACGGCCAAGCCTTTTGGCGCAGCCAAGCCCTGCATCGCCAAGCGTGAGCAGGGTCGAGCGGGCTACTGCAGCTATAACCTCCGTCACGTTGCCGGCCTCAAGGGCCTGGGTAAAACGGTACGAACCTCTATGCAAACGTCGCCGATCGATGTGCGCCTGCAGGTGATCGGCGTAGAACATGATCCGACGGTGAGCAATACGCGAATACACGACGTCATAGAGGCGCAGTCGGCCACCGGCCGGACCAGCGCATGCTTCATGCCGGAAGGAATCCCGCATTCGATGTTTTCACGCAAGGATAATCCGGGTACCGAGATGTATTGGCTGGAGGCATTTCAGTCCGGGGTCGTCGAATTCATCGTGGACGGTAAATCGATGCCGACTACCGGGACAGTGAGTGAAACCGAGGCGCCCTGGCAACTCTGCCGTACCAGTATGGGACGCGAGGCGTCGTGAGCGTCGTTGTGACGCGGTGGCACTGCGCCAGCTTATTGTGCCTGCTGCTGGCCATCCCGGTCTTCGGCCAGAATGGTTTCGAAACCGACACATCGGCTGACGCTGCGCAATCCGGCGAGACGGGTGAGCAGGCCGGCGTGGACGAGACGCCGGCGAAAGAGGATCTGACACCGCTGGACGAGGCCGAGGTTCTGCTGGCACAGATCGAACTCGATCGACAGTCCGTCCAGCAGCTAAAGGCAAAGTACGAGGCCGCCACCGGCGAGCAGCAGGCATTGCTGCTAAGGCAGTTCCAGGACACACAGGTCCAGCTGGGCAACGACGCTCACAAGGCAGCCGAGGCGATTCTGGAGGCGCGCAACGATGGCCTCGATCTCGGTGACGCGCCTGATCGAGTAATCAGCTTTCTCGAGCGGGCCCCCGCCGGGATCGACGAAGCGCTTGCCGAACGCGGCCGGCTTCTCGAACAGCGACTCGCGGAGCGACGGGAAGCTTCGCCCGACAAGGCGCTGGAAATCGAACAGGAAGTCCAGGCCGCCCGAGATGCGGTGGACGAAGTACTGAGTTTCTACGTGCGCCAGATCCGGCTGATGGAAGAGTTCGGACTGGACAGCGCCGCGGCGAGAGAGCGGGCGCTGGAGGCGCTGACCAGCGCTGCGGACGGCACGGCGACGCGGCTGACCGTCGATCGGGAGGACCTGGCCCGAGTCTCGCAGATCCTCGCGGGCAGCCCGGACAATGGCGAGGCTCTACAGCGGAAGACGCTGCTGAAGGAGCGGCTGGACGTCAACGCAAAGCGGCTCAGCGCGCTGATCGACGACCTGAAAAAGCTCGATGGCGACACGACCGCTTACCAGAAACTCCTGGTGACCACGACCGGCGACGTGGGTGCGATCGGTTTCAACTTCGCCGTACTGAGTTCGCTCGCGAAAGACTGGTGGACACAGGGCCAGGAGTGGCTGGCTGACAACGCAGCGCGGCTGATTTTCAGGCTGCTGCTTATCCTCGGCATCCTGCTAGCCACCTGGGCCCTGGCCAGC
>CBFCXA010000142.1:0-6552 GCA_965601985.1 uncultured Chromatiales bacterium
GAAGAAGCCCGCAAAGAAGAAGGCGAAGAAGAAGTCCGCCGGAAAGAAGCGGTCGGTCAAGAAGCAAGCGCCCAGGAAAAAATCAACCAAGAAGAAGTCGTCTAAAAAGAAGGCGGCGAAGAAGAAAGCTGCCAGAAAGAAATCCAATAAGAAGAAAACGACGAAGAAGAAGGCCGTGAGCAAGAAAGCGGCAAAGAACACGTCGAGCCGAAAGAAGGCAGCCGCAAAGAAGTCTACGAAAAAGAAGGCATCGGCGAAGAAGCCGACGAAGAAAAAGGCTTCCAGCAAAGTCGCTGGCGCGACAAAGTCGTCAGAAAAGGCAGCCCACAAGAGCACGGCGAAAACTTCGAAGAAGAAAGTCGCAGCCGCGAAAAGATCCAGGGGCGGCACAGTTGCCCGGGCCGTAAGCGCTGACGACGGTCTGATCTTCGGAATCGAGCCATACCAGCCCGAACGCGACGAAGATTACATGAACGAGGAGCAACTGGAGCACTTCCGGCAGATCCTCGAGGCCTGGAAACGCGAGTTGATGGAGGAAGTCGACAGGACCGTTCATCACATGCAGGACGAGGCCAGCAACTTCCCCGATCCGAACGACCGCGCGACCCAGGAATCGGAGTTCGGCCTGGAGCTGCGGACGCGCGATCGTGAACGCAAGCTGTTGCGCAAGATCGACCAGGCTATTGCGCGGATCGACGATGGCAGCTACGGCTTCTGCGAGGAGACCGGTGAAGAGATCGGCCTGAAGCGACTCGAGGCCCGCCCGGTAGCCACACTCTGCGTCGAGGCCCAGGAACGGCGTGAACTAGCCGAGAAGCAGTACCGCGACCGGGAAGACCAGTACCGCTGACTTCCGCAACAAACCCGGGGCGCCGTGACGCGGGAGCTGACCCGAGCGCCACTCCCGCCTACTGCGGCCGATTCGCACCCTCGCCCACTGGTCCGCTGCACTTCGGCTCCCTGCTTGCAGCGGTCATCAGCTACGCACATGCACGCAAGCAGGGCGGGCATTGGCTGCTGCGCATGGAAGACATCGACCGGCTGCGAGTCGTACCAGGCGCTGCCGACTCAATTCTTCACAGCCTGGAAGCGCACGGTCTGGACTGGGACGGTGAAGTCTGGTGGCAAAGCCATCGTATCGACCGCTATGCCGAAGCGCTAAGTCAACTGGAGGCGCTGGGTCGGATCTATTCTTGCAGCTGCAGTCGCCAGACGATCAGGCGACTGGCGCGACAAGGACTGGCCGGACCCGTTTATCCCGGAACCTGCCGCAATAAAGCGCCGATCGGACGGCCCTGCGCACAACGTTTTCGCGTCGAGACCACGGCGCTGGAATTCAGCGACCGCTGCCACGGATTACTACACTGTAACCCCGCAAGCGAGGTAGGCGATGTGATCGTCAAGCGGCGCGACGGTCTCTTCGCCTACGTGCTGGCCTGCACGATCGACGATGCGGACTCCGGCATCACCGAGATCGTACGCGGCGACGATATCCTGGGTTTCACCCCGGCCCAGATCTGCCTGCAACAGGCGCTGGCACTACCGCGAGCGCAATACGCGCATTTTCCGGTCGTGCGCGATGCCGAAGGCGTAAAGCTGAGCAAACAGACCGGCGCGCCGCCCGTTGATGACCGGCAGCCCGCCGCCAATCTGGTCGAGGTGCTGGCGATCTGCGGGGTGGAGGCACCGGCGGAACTGGCTCGCAGTACGCCGGCGGATTTCTGGGCCTGGCTGAACGGCGAAGGTATCGATTTGTTGCCAAGAATCGCAGAAAACCGACCAGCACGCCCGATTTCTGAGCTAGTCTTAGTCTAGAAACTCTCTATAGATTTCTGTTTTCTATACGTTTTATTTAGACTCTGCCGCAACGCGAACTTGTCCGCACCGTTTCTGTCTAAACTCGCATATGGGCGCTGCGCTACAGCATCCCAATACATGACTACCGAGTGAGGACATAACATGAGCCAGCCAAGAGTCATACGAAAGTATGTGAACCGGCGCTTGTACGACACCCAGGAGAGCCGCTACGTCAACCTCGAGGAGCTTCGTCGCCTGATCATCGAGGGCGAGGAAATCCGGGTGGTCGAGCGCACCACTGGTAACGACATCACGACCAGTATCCTGCTTCAGATCATCGGCGAGACACAGCGGGACAATGTGCTGCTGCAGGCCGGGTTCCTGTGCGAGATTATTCGCCTCGCAGCGCGCACGGCTACCGACCCCGGCCTGCCGGCGCGGCTTAACGCGGCGCTGAAATCGGCCATCGCGTCGCCGCCGCCAGCACCCGTGCCGCCGCAGGCGGGAGAGTACTTCAGCGGCAGCTGAGGCCCGGGCCGGGCCCCAGCCTGATCACAGACCGCCAGCCGCCCTCAGGCGGCGTCCAGGTCCCGCATGCTCAGTCGCACGCGGCCCTGCCGATCGACCTCGAGTACCTTGACCTTGATGATGTCGCCTTCGGCCAGTTTGTCACTGACGCGCTCGACACGTTCGGAAGATATCTGCGAGATATGAACCAGCCCGTCCTTGCCCGGCAGGATCGTGACGAAGGCGCCGAAGTCCATCAGCCTGGCCACCCGGCCTTCGTAGATCTGGCCGACTTCGACATCCGCGGTAATCAGTTCGATCCGGCGCTTGGCTTCGCGGCCTGAAGCGCCTTCGACCGACGCGATACGCACCGTACCGTCGTTCTCGATGTCGACCGTAGCGCCAGTTTCCTCGGTGATGCTGCGAATCGTTGCGCCACCCTTGCCAATCACGTCGCGGATCTTCTCAGGATCGATCTTCATCGAGATAATGGTTGGCGCCCACTCGGACATCTCCTCGCGCGGCGCATCGATCACCTTCGCCATTTCACCGAGAATGTGATTCCGCGCCTCGCGTGCCTGGCTGAGCGCGTCATCCATGATCTCCCGGGTAATACCGTCGATCTTGATGTCCATCTGCAGCGCGGTAACCCCTTGCTCGGTACCCGCCACTTTGAAGTCCATGTCGCCGAGGTGGTCTTCGTCGCCCAGGATATCGGTCAGCACCTTGTAGCGATCTCCTTCCTTGACCAGGCCCATTGCGACACCGGCCACCGGCGCCTTGATCGGCACACCGGCATCCATCAGCGACAGGCTGGTGCCGCAGACCGACGCCATGGAACTGGAACCGTTCGACTCGGTGATCTCGGACACCACGCGGACCACGTAGGGGAAGGTCTCCATGTCCGGCAGCACCGCCTTGATACCCCGTCGGGCCAGACGGCCGTGACCGATTTCGCGGCGCTTCGGCCCGCTCATGAACCCGGTTTCGCCGACGCAGTAGGGCGGGAAGTTGTAGTGCAACATGAAACGGTCGCGATACTCGCCTTCCAGTGCGTCGATGATCTGCGCATCGCGATCCGTGCCCAGCGTGGTCACAACCAGCGCCTGCGTCTCGCCGCGCGTGAAGATTGCCGAGCCGTGAGTTCTGGGCAGCACGCCGGTCTTCACGTGAATCGGCCGCACTGTCGTCGTGTCGCGACCATCGATGCGCTCGCCGCCGGCCAGGATGTCCTCGCGAACCACGCGGCTCTCAAGGCTCTTCAACTGACCGCCCACCTCGTCCTCGGACCACTGTGCGTCGTCGTCGCCGGCCAGCGCAGCGATAGCGGCGTTCTTGATCTCACCGATGCGGGAATAGCGCTCCTGCTTTTCACGGATGGTGTAGGCCTGGCGAATATCAGCTTCCGCAGCGGCGGCTACGGCCGACACGAGTTCCGCCGGCGTTTCCGGGCTCTGCCAGTCCCAGGCGGGCTTGCCAACCTGGCTGGCCAGTTCGGCGATCGTGCTGATCGCCGCCTGCATCTGCTCGTGGCCAAAGACCACCGCGTCGAGCATCACCTGTTCGGGCAGCAGGTCGGCTTCCGACTCGACCATCAATACCGCGTTGGCGGTGCCGGCCACTACCAAATCCAGCTGGCTCTGCTCCAGCTGGCTGTTCGACGGATTAAGCACGAACTGGCCATCGATGTAACCGACGCGCGCCGCGCCGATCGGGCCGGCGAAAGGCATACCGGAGATCGCCAGCGCAGCCGATGCGCCGATCAGGGCGGGAATATCGGGATTGATGTCCGGGTTCATCGAAACCACTGTTGCGATGACCTGAACTTCGTTCTTGAAGCCTTTCGGAAACAGCGGACGCAGCGGCCGGTCGATCAGTCGCGAAGTCAGCGTCTCTTTCTCGGTCGGACGACCTTCACGCTTGAAGAAGCCGCCAGGAATCTTGCCGGCCGCGTAAGTCTTTTCCTGGTAGTTGACGGTCAGGGGAAAAAAGTCACGGCCGGGATCGGCAGTCTTGCGCCCCACCGCCGTGACCAGCACTTCGGTATCGGCCATGCGTACCAGCACGGCGCCGTCGGCCTGTCGGGCGACCGCGCCCGTCTCGAGTGTGACCTCGTGGTCACCGTATTGAAAAGTCGTCTTGGTGGAATTCACTATCTATGTCCTGCTTGCTTCAACCAAAGGCAATGGCACCGCTGCCAGCCTGGCCGGTTCGAAAACTCGTTCGGGTTAAGTGATAAACGGCCGGGCGCTAGCGGCGCAGGCCGAGGCTCTCGATCAGCTTGCGGTACCGCTCGCTGTCCTTGTCCTTGAGATAGTCCAGCAGTTTGCGCCGCTTGTTAACCATGCGCAGCAGACCCTGCCGCGAGTGATGGTCTTTCTTGTGCGTGCCAAAGTGCTCGGTCAATTCGGTGATGCGCGCGGTCAGCAACGCTACCTGTACCTCGGGCGAACCCGTGTCTTCGTCACCGCGTCGGTACTCTTCGATGATCTCAGTTTTCCGCTCTCCGCTAAGAGACATTCCTGCGCGCTCCTGTCAGCTCCAGCTTCTTGATTACCCTTGAAAATCGCGCGGTATTGTAACCTCACGCGCGGACGATAAACAGACCCGTTACGCGTCGTTTTCCGGTCCCTGCACAAACAGCCTGCGCGGTGCCACCCGGCCATCGCCCAGAATCTCGCCGATGCCCAAGAACCGCGCCTCGGGGCCGTACAGACGGACCCTGCCCGGCGCTAGCCCCTGGCAGACGGCGGTTACCGGGTGGCCGTGGCTCAGGTAGTAGGCCTGATCCGCGCCCAGTTCCAGCGATGCCCAGTCGGCGATGGCCGCATCTACCGGCATCAGCAGGCGATCGAGTGCCGCCTCGTCCCCGGCCGCCTCGAGCTGCTCCATGGTGACCATGGAACTGCGGACGAAGGGTTCCACCCAGAGCCGCCGAAGGCCCGCTACATAGCCCAGCGTACCGCAGGCTGCCGCGAGGTCCTCTACCAGCGTGCGCACGTAGGTCCCCTTGCTGCAGCGCACCCGGAGCACCGGCCGACAGTTATCGAACTGCTCTATCGAGAGTTCGTGAATCTGCACGCTGCGGGCAGGCCGGTCGACGGTCTGCCCGGCTCGCGCCAGCTGATACAGGCGCCGCCCGCCGTGCTTGAGCGCCGAGTACATCGGCGGTATCTGCTCGATTTCGCCGGTAAACAGCTCCAGCGCCTGCTCGAGCGTATCCCGCGTGACCTCGCTGACGGACGATTCTTCCAGCGTCTGGCCATCGGCATCGGCGGTGTCGGTACGCCTGCCCCAGTGCGCCTGCACGGTATATGCCTTGGCAGCGTCCAGCAGAAACGCGGAGACCTTGGTGGCCTGCCCGAAGCAGATCGGCAGCATGCCACTGGCCAGCGGGTCGAGGCTGCCGGTGTGGCCGGCCTTGCGCGCCCGGTAGCGTCGCTTGACCTGCTGCAGCGCGCGGTTCGAGGTCAGACCGATCGGCTTGTCCAGCAGCAGTATGCCGTCGACCGGGCGCCGCGGTAGTCGCTGCCCGTCAGTCATCCTGCTGGCCTTTGCCACCCTGATCATCATCACGTTCCCCGGCGAGCGCCTGGTCGATCAGCGCATCCATGTGCTCCGCACGCTGCGTACTGTCGTCGTACTGGAACCGGAGTTCCGGCACCTGGCGCACGGTCAGCTCCGCCGCCAGCGCACTGCGCAGAAAGCCGGCGGCGCGGCCCAGGGAATCGAGCAGCTCCTCACCCGAACGTTCGAGATCCAGCGAGGTCACGAACACGCGAGCCACACTCAGATCGCGCGACACCTTTACCGCAGTGATGATCACCTGCGCCAGACGCGGATCGCGGGCCTGGCTGCGCAGCACATCGCTGAGGATGCGCTGGATCTGGTCTTCGACCCTGCGACTGCGCGGGAAGTCCCGTGGCATGGTAAGTGCAGAAGCCGGCTGCTATGCGGACAGCGTACGCGCGACTTCCACGCGTTCGTAGCACTCGATCTGGTCCCCGGCGCGGACGTCGGTGTAGTTGCGCACCGCGATGCCGCACTCGGTACCGGCGCGCACCTCGTTGACGTCGTCCTTGAAGCGGCGCAGCGACTCCAGTTCGCCCTCGTAGATGACCACGTTCTCGCGCAGCACGCGAATCGGGTTGCTGCGCTTGACGTATCCGTCCACCACCAGGCAACCCGCCACGTCGCCGAATTTCGGCGAAGTGAATACTTCGCGCACCTCGGCGAGACCGACGATCT
>CBFCXA010000143.1:0-6540 GCA_965601985.1 uncultured Chromatiales bacterium
GGCGGCCGAGTGCTACCAGCACCTTGTCGAAGGCCACGCGCTCCTCGCCATTTTCGCCCACACAGATCGCAATCTGCTCGTCACCGTCGCGCAGAAAGCGCTCGGCCGTGAAGCCGGTCAGCAGGCGAATGCCCTCGGCGCGAAACGCGTCCATCACCGCCTGCGATGTTTCTTCATCTTCGCGCCCGAGGATGCGGCCGGCTTTTTCGACCTGGGTCACTTCGCTGCCCAGTCGGCTGAAGGCCTGGGCCAGTTCGCTGCCGATCGGGCCGCCGCCGAGTACCAGCAGGCGGCGGGGCAGTGCGTCGAGTTGCCAGATCGTATCCGAGGTCACGTACTCGACTTCGTCGAGGCCCGGAATCGGCGGCAGGAAGGGCCGGCCGCCGGTCGCGATGACGATGCTGCGGGTAGTGATGACCCGTTCGTTTACCTCGACCTCCCAGGGCGAAACGATACGCGCGCTGCCCTGGATGCAGTCGACGCCGAGCCCGGTGTAACGCTCCACCGAGTCGTGCGGCTCGACCTTGGCAATTACGTTCCGCACGCGCTGCATCACGGCCGGAAAGTCCACCTCGACCGGTCCGGCCTTCAGGCCGAACTCGTCGGCGCGCCGGAAATAGGAGGCGATCCTGGCCGAGCGAATGATCGCCTTGCTGGGGACGCAACCGGTATTCAGGCAGTCGCCGCCCATCGCTTCGCGCTCGATCAGCGAGACCTTGGCCTTGGCTGCAGCGGCGACATACGAGGTGACCAGCCCGGCCGAGCCGGCGCCGATCACGACCAGGTTGTTGTCAAACTTGCGGGGAGGATTCTTGTTTGGTGCGGACACGGCGCAGTAGCTCCAGGGATTTTTTGGCCAGCAGCGGGAAAATACCCAGCAGGACGAACGAGCCGATCAGCGCCGGCGAAAGGATGTCGCCGGTGCTCTCGATGCGCGCCAGCTGGGTACCGGCATTCACGTATACCAAGGTACCTGCCAGCATGCCGAGCTGACTGACCCAGTAGAAGGTCATTGTCTTCATGCGGGTCAGCCCCATGGCGAGATTGATGACGAAAAACGGGAAGATCGGAACGAGGCGCAGTGTGAACAGGTAATAGCCGCCTTCGGTGTCGACGCCCTTGTTGATCTTTTCGGCCGTCGGGCCGAATTTGCTCTCGACGTAGTCCTGCAGCAGGAAACGTGACAGCAGGAAAGCCAGCGTTGCGCCGAGGCTGCTGGCGAAGGACACGAGCAGCGTGCCCGCGAGCAGCCCGAACACGGCGCCGGCGGCCAGCGTCATTACCGCCGCGCCGGGAATACTCAGCGCGGTCACGGCGACGTAGATAACGAAGAACCCGCCGAGCGCCAGCAGAAAGTTCTCGCTGACGAAGGCACCGAGCTCCTGCTGGCCGGCCTGCAGAGCCTCCAGCGACAGGAAGCGGCCGAGGTCCAGCCAGAAGAACAGGCCGATCACGGCCGCGATCGCGGCAACCAGCAGGATTTTCTTTTTGTCCATTGCGCCGGCTCCCCGGTACTCGCGAACTCCGGGAGTATGACCCGGCATGCCGCCAACAGTTCAATACGACCTTGGCACCTGCAGGCGTGCCGCCACGCTGGCGTCTCCGATCGCCAGCACGGCTGGGTTAGCATGCGCGTCCTGGTTATTTTCGCTCCCGGGCGGCAGGCAGATGGTGAGCTACGACTATCCTTACTTCTACATCGGCGGCGACTGGGTCGAACCGGTCGCGCCGCGGTCCGTGCCGGTGATCAATCCGGCGAGCGAAGAAGAGATCGGCCGGATCAGCCTGGGTGGCGGAGAGGATGCCGACCGTGCGGTTCGCGCCGCGCACGCGGCCTTTGCCGACTGGTCGGCCAGCTCCCTGGCCGAGCGCAGGGCGCTGTTTGAGCGCTTTCTCACGGTTTATCAGGCGCGCTACGACGATATGGCGGCGGCCATTTCGGCCGAGATGGGCGCGCCGCTGGCCTTCGCGAAGAAGTCGCAGACCTACCTCGGCATCGGCCACATGCAGACGGCGATGGAGTTGCTGGATAGCTTCCCGTTCGAGGAGCAGCGTGAGCAGTTCCGGATCCGGCGCGAGCCGATCGGGGTCTGTGCGCTGATCACGCCGTGGAACTGGCCGGTGAACCAGATTGCCTGCAAGGTCGCGCCGGCGCTTGCCGCCGGCTGCACGATGGTGCTCAAGCCGAGCGAGATCGCGCCGGTCAGTGCGGCGATCTTCACTGAGATCCTGCATGAGGCCGGCGTACCGGCCGGTGTGTTCAACCTGGTCAACGGCGACGGGCCGGGCGTCGGGCAGGCACTGGCCGCGCACGCGCAGGTCGACATGATCTCGTTCACCGGCTCGACGCGCGGCGGTATCGCGGTGGCGAAGACTGCGGCCGATTCGGTCAAGCGCGTGCACCAGGAACTGGGCGGTAAATCCCCCAACCTCATCCTCGATGCCGGCGTGCTCGAGCAGGCGGTCGCGGCCGGCGTCGACGAGTGCTTCAGCAATACCGGACAGTCCTGCAACGCACCGACGCGCATGCTGGTGCCGCGCGAGTTGCATGACGATGCGATCGCGGCGGCGAAGGCCGCGGCCGAGCGCATCGTGGTCGGCAATCCGCTCGACGATACGACGAGAATTGGCCCGCTGGTCAGCCAGGCGCAATGGGACAAGGTACAGGGCCTGATCCAGGCCGGCATCGACGAGGGCGCGACGCTGGTGACCGGTGGGGTGGGCCGGCCGGCTGGTCTCGACCGTGGCTACTATGCCCGCCCGACGGTGTTTGCGAACGTGCGCAACGACATGCGTATCGCGCAGGAAGAGATCTTCGGCCCGGTGCTTGCGATTATTCCCTTCGACGATGAAGTCGACGCGCTCACCATCGCGAACGACACACCCTATGGCCTTGCCGCCTATGTTTCCGGCAGCGACCGCGAGCAGGTCCGGCGTATCGCCGGCGGCCTGCGGGCAGGCATGGTTCACTGCAACGGCGGGCATATGCACCTGACCGCGGCCTTCGGCGGCTACAAGCAATCGGGTAACGGGCGGGAGTGGGGCGAGTTCGGGCTGGAGGACTACCTGGAGACCAAGGTAATCCTCGGTCAGTAGCTACGCGCCTACTCCGGGTCGCGGGTAAACGGCACGAAGCGCACCGGGAACACCAGGCGCCGGTCTAGATTGCCGTCGGCGTCCTTGTCGATCACCACCAGCTCCTGCACGCCACCGGCAGGTCCCAGCGGAATGACCAGCCGCCCGCCCGGGCGCAGCTGTTCGATCAGTGGCGGTGGCGCTTCTTCCGCCGCGGCGGTCACCACGATGCTGTCGAACGGCGCGGCTTCCGGCCAGCCGGCGAAACCGTCGCCGCTGCGCACTGAGACATTGTCGTAGCCCAGGCGCTGCAGCAGTGCCGCCGAGCGGCTGGCCAGCGGCTCGACGATCTCGATGGTATGTACGCTGGCGCATAGCTCCGCGAGAATTGCGGCCTGGTAGCCCGAACCGGTACCGATCTCGAGCACGTGGCAGTCGTCCTCGGGCAGCTCAAGCAGATCGGTCATCATCGCGACCAGCGACGGCTGAGAGATCGTCTGGTCGTATCCGATCGGCAGCGGACGATTATCGTAGGCAAATCGCTGCTGGTTGGCCGGCACGAATTCGTGGCGCGGAACCGCCGCGACTGCCGCGAGCACGCGCTCATCGAGTTCGGGTTTGCCCAGGTAACTGCGCGTTTCGCTGACGCGCAGCCTGATCTCGCGGACCAGCGCTTCACGCTCGTCGATGCGATTCGAGTTATTGTCGTCGCCAGCAACCGCGCCCATGTTCACCAACAGCGCGATCATCGCAGCATGCAACGCGGCCGCCAAGCCTGGCCCGGCGTTGTCGGTTGTCTGCTGCAACACGCGCGGCACCTTTCCGATAATCCAGTTTTCAGTATCGCGCGCCGATCAAAGCGCGGACCATGCGTAGTTATACGGAACTACCCGTGGTCGATATCAATCGCCGAATGGCTGTATACACAGCAGCGCCGCTGGCCAGCGTCAGCAGCGCCGCAGCCAGCTCCACGGGCTGGCGCATCGCAGCGAGAACGGCCATCGCCACGGTTGCGGCAATGAATATCGCCGGCATCCAGGGATATCCGACTGGCCGGGGGAGTTCCGGCGAGCGCTGGTGCACGAGGAACAGGCAGGCGACCGCGGCCGCCGCGCTCAGAGAAAGTGTGAAGCCCAGGTAAGACAGCAGCGTTTTCAGATCGGTGAGCCAGATCACCGCGACGGCCAGCACCGCCTGGAACGCGATCGCGCCGCGCGGGCCATGCTCGCGCAGCTGCAGCGCGGCCGGCAGCAGCCCGTCATCGGCCATGCGCGCGTAGACACGCGGTCCGGCCATCAGCATGGAGAACACCGATGTGACCAGCGCGAGCACGATGATGCCGCGCACCATGGTTGCCAGTGCCGTGCCGCCAATGGCTTCCGCTGCGGCGGCCGCGACGTCCGCCCGGCCGCTGACTGCCGCGGCGTCGGGCAACGCCACGAATATGTAGTTGAGCAGTAAGTAGACGACGGTTACCAGGCCCGTGCCCAGCCACAGCGCATGTGCGACGGCACGCGGGTTCTGTGCTTCGCCGGCAATGTACACAGCGGCGTTGAAGCCGGAATAGCTCAGGGAAATCCACACCAGGTTCTGCGCGAAGCTCATTGCTGACAAGCTCTCGACAGACGCCGCAGGGTTCGGGACCGCGGATCCTGCCGATACGAAAAAACTAACGCCGATGAAAGCGGCAATCAGCGCCAGCTTCAGGAGAACCAGCAGGTTCTGGGCAACGGCCCCAACACTCACGCGCAGGCTGTGCAGCAGCGCGGCCGTCAGCACCAGCACCGCGGCGATGCCGCCGCCCGGCAGGTCGATCGGCAGCAGCGGATCGAGATAGGCCTCGCAGGCCAGTGCGGCAAACGCGATCGCGGCGGTGAATCCGGCCAGCAGCGATACCCAGCCGGCTACGAAACCGGCGAGCGGGTGAACTACCCGGGCAAGGTATACGTACTCGCCGCCGGACGACCGGATGTGCAGCGCGAGACCGGCGTAGCTGGCCGCGCCGCACAGCGCGATGAGTCCGCCTGCAACCCAGGCGACAAGTACCCAGACCGGATCGCCCAGGGCTTCGAGGGCAAAGCCCGACGTCGTGAACACGCCGGCGCCGATCATGTTGGCGACGACCAGGCAGACCAGGGTCGTCAGCCCGATCCCGGGGTGAGGACTGCCTACCAGTAGTGCGTCCAGCGCGACTTCTCAAGGAAGTAGCGAAACGCGTCGCGGCCATCGGCTGGCAGGTAGTCTGTGTACCCGTTCGGGTCGTAGCGCTCGCGATATTGTTCGAACACCGGCTGGTACAGCTTCAGGTGGCAGTCCGGAATACGATGGGTCTTGCGGAACTCGGCGATTGGGATGCGCGCCATCTCCTTGCATTCGAACACGCCGGCTTTCGCCAGTTCCGCCCCGCGCGGGCCGAATATGGCCGAGCGCCCGGGCCCGCCATAGGCGGTGTCTTCAAAAAAGCCTGGATTGCGTCCGTGGGTGCTCACCGAGTTATTGGTGATCATGGTGTACAGGCTGTTGTGATACGAGGTCAGGCGCATGTCGTCGTATTCGAAGCCGCCGGTCGCGACCCGGCAGATGATCTCGGCGCCCTTCATCGCCATGCAGCGGAACAACTCGGGCTCGAACTGCACCGCGGACATCGCGATATTGCCGATGTCGGTCTTTTCGACCGGGATTACCGCGTCGACGCCATACATCTCGACGAAGCGGTCGTACACGTCGTAGATCGACGTGGTGTACTGCTCCGAGCCTGGGAACATGCCGCGCACGTTGCGCTGTTTCCAGTGCGTTGCGACTTTGCCGTCCGGCGCAACCATGACCATCCAGTGCAGGATATGACCGGGCCAGTTTTCCGGATCCTTGGCGTAAGTGCCGAACACGATGTAGCAGTTGTATTGCGCGGCCTTCTTTTTGACTTCCTCGATCTCGGGCCCATCGGCTTCGATTGAAATGTCATAGTGCTGTTCGCGCGTCCACTTGCTGAAACCCATGATCGGGAATTCGTGGAACAGCAGCAGGTCGGCCGGCCCGCCGTAGCCCTGAGCAATATCGATGCACTCAAGGAAGTAATCCACGTTGGCGCGCAGGTCTTCGGTTGCGTGGCTTCCGCGCACGCCCTGCACCCGGGTCTGTACCACGGCGGCGTTGATTGCGTCCTTGCGCAATTCTTCGGTCGGGTAAGTGCCGTCCTCGCGGACCATGGCGGGCTGTTCGCTCATGCAGATCGTTCCTCGCTGTGATGGCTGGCCACAGGCGCGCAGGTCGCGGCGCCGGGTTCGGGACCGGCTTGCAGCCGGTGTTTTCAAGTCAGTATCCACCGCGGCGCTGCGCCCGGCTACCGGTGTCTCCGCGATATTCCACCAAGTGGTACGTTACCTCTCAAGGCATTGTTATTGCTGCATCTGCAGCCGTTATCCTAGAGCACCTGCGGTGCCGGGAATTACACGCCGAGGCGTAGAA
>CBFCXA010000144.1:0-6487 GCA_965601985.1 uncultured Chromatiales bacterium
CCTCGCCGATGCAGCGCCTTGGTCGGCGCGCCCGGAACTGGCGGAAATGGCTGCCTTTGAATGGTCCTGGGGCCGGAGTTTCGATGCGCCGGACATGCCGTGCCTGGATGCAGCGGCGTTGCAGGCGCTCGCGCCGGATGACTGGCCGCGGTTGCGCCTCGATTTTCACCCGGCCCTGCAGCTGCTGGACCTGCGCAGCAACGTAGCGGCCGTCTACCAGGCCGTCAGCTCCGAGACTCCGCCGCCCGCGCTGGTCTTCGAGGACGAGCCGGTCTGCTGGATGCTCTGGCGACACGAGCTTCGCGTCTACTGGCGATCCGCGCCGGCCGACGAGGCGCTGGCCCTGTCGGCGGTTGCTGCGGACACGGACTTCGCCGGCCTGTGCGCGGCGATGGCGGCAGTGATGCCGGACGACGCGGTACCGGCGCGCGCCGTGCAGATCATCCAGCAATGGCTGGTCGACGGGCTGATGGTCGATCTGCGAACCGGCTGAATCCCCAGGCCTGGCCCGGTGATGTGTTTGCCGCGCGGTCGAGTGACTCGCGCAGGTTTGCCGGGCGCGCCCCGCTGAGTAACCTGCCGGTCCAGTGCAGGCTGTCGCAAGCGCGCACGGCCACCGGACGGGGAGGGGCAATTGATCGACCGAAGAACACTACTTCAGGGCACCGGCGCCGTCGGACTGCTGGCCGGTACGCCGGCCTGGCCGGGCAGTCACGCGCTGGACCTGACAAACCGCGACGACTTCCTCACTGCCATTGCGAAGATGCGTGGCTCGACCGATGAGCGCCTGGTCATGGGCTACGTCATCGGAGCGCGATATGCAGTGGTCGACTACGTGGCCATTCCGATGCTGGGCATCCTGGCCGCGACCTTCAGCCGCTATCGGCGTGTCGATGACGTCACCTATTCAGCGCGCGCGCTCGAAGTCGCTTACTTCACCGACCTGGAAACCGGCAAGCTGCTGGAAACCTGGGACAACCCGGTGACAGGCAAGCGCATCGAGGTACCGCGTACGCGCATGGGGCCGTCGACCATTTACATGACTGCCGACGGGCTTAAGGTGAACCCGGTCGGAGAGGCCAGTGGCATGCAGCTCGATCACTTCTTCCGTCCGCCGGTGGAGAGCTCCGGCGAGGTCTGGATTACCGAAGAGATTCGCGTCAACTCTCGTCCGCCCGGTCGGCGCCCGTTCGTGTACAACGAAATGTCTACCTACCAGGCAAAACGTGCCGACCTGGAGGATCCCGATCAGCCGGCCGTGCCGGCCCGCGTGCAATACACCAGTGTGATCACGTTCCGTAACTGGATGGGCTTCGGCGACACCGAGGGCCTGACCAATGCGCGCGGTATCGGACGCCGCGTGGCGCGCATCGAAGACTTGCCGCCGTACTACCTGGAACTCACCGAGCGCTTTCACCCCGATGTGCTCGAGGATCCTCTCGCCGTGCTGGCCGAGGATGCCGACGGCTGACGGTGAGCGATTCCCCGGCCGGTTTTCTGCTGAACCTGAGCGGGCAGCTTCTGCTGCTGCGCTGTGTCGGTGTCGCATCGGAATTGCGACTGGCCGACCGCCTGGAATCCGGTCCGGCGGATTGCAGGACGCTCGCCGCTGCGGCTGGCGTAGACGCGTCAGGTCTGTATCGCGTGCTGCGGCTGCTGGCCAGTCACGAGATTTTCTCGGAGCAGGCCGACGGGCGATTTGCGCTGACCGCGCGCGCGGAATGCCTGCTCAGTCAACGACCCGGGTCTCTGCATCCGCTGTTCTGCCGCGGCTGGCAGGACATCAGCTGGGATGCAATTCGTGCGCTGCCGGATGCAATGGTCAGTGGCGAGACGGCCTTCGAACTGGCGCACGGGCAGCCTTTTTTCGACTACCTGGCCGCGCACGCCGAATCCGGGCAGGCGTTCGACGCGGCCATGGCCCTGGTCGCCGCGGCGGAAAACCCGGCCATCGCGAAGGCCTGGGATTTCAGCCGGAGCGCGCGCATTGCCGATATCGGTGGCGGGCGCGGCGGCCTGCTAGCGGCGATCCTGGCCGAACATCCGCAGCCCAGCGGGATCTTGTTCGACCAGGCGCAGGTCCTTGCCGAGCCTCGCGACCTGGCCGCTGCCGGGCTGCTCGATCGTTGCGAACTGGTGGCCGGCGATTTCTTCCGCGAAGTGCCGGCGGGCGCCGACATCTATCTGCTCAAGCGGATCATTCACGACTGGGACGACGACCAGGCCGTGGCACTGCTGGAAAACTGCCGACGCGCCCTGAGCGCGCAGTCGCGACTGCTGATCATCGACGCCGTGATGCAGCCGGGTAACGCCCCGGATCCGAACAAGGCCACTGACGTGAGCCTGATGGTGCTCACCGAGGGCCGGGAGCGGACCGCGGATGAGTTCGAGGCCTTGCTGCACGCGGCGGGGCTGACACTGGCAGCGATACACAGTCTGCCGCAGCCGGCAAGCTTGTCTGTCGTGGAGGCCACCGCGGCGGGTTAACACAAAAGCCTGCGGTACAATGGCCGGATGCCGCGCATACGCTATGTCGCCGTCGAGGGCCCGCCCAGGAATCCGTTGTTGCAGTTTCTCGGCTTCGTTGCCGGCCTCGGCCT
Source organism: uncultured Chromatiales bacterium (assembly GCA_965601985.1). GTDB lineage: Bacteria > Pseudomonadota > Gammaproteobacteria > Steroidobacterales > J054. The sequence goes on from CBFCXA010000144.1 coordinate 2,601, forward strand.
GCTCGCGGTGTCGTTCGTATTCGGTGCGTTTTTGATCGCTGCGCTGGTCGGCGTGGGTCTGATCGTCGGTATTGCGGTGTATGCGCGCCTGTGGTGGCTGCAGCGTCGCATGGCGCGCACAGGCAAGGGCAAGGGTGAGGGCGACTACATCGAAACCGAGTACACGGTAGTCGAGCGACACCCGACGGACGACCGGCAGCCGTGAGCGCTGCGATGGACCCGAAACGCCGCGCGCGCCGCCGCAGGCGTCGCATCGTTGCGATCGTGTTGTTCCTGGTTGCCGCTTTCAGCCTGGCCTGGTTTTTCGAATCGCAGGCCACGACCACGGTGATCATGGTGCGCTATGCCGAGCTGGAAAGCCGCGACCAGGCCAACCCGGGGTTGTCTGATGCCGGTCGGCGTCGCGCTGAAGAACTGGTCAGGCTGATGGCAGAGGTCGATTTAGTCGCCGGTGTCGATGCAATTTTTGCCACGCGCTTCCGCTACACGCAGGAGACGGCTGAGCCCCTGGCCAAGCAGTTGAGCCTGCCGGTGCAGATCGTCGATATGACGGATATCCGCGGCGTCAGCGAGCGCATACTGCGTGATTACAAGGGCAAGATCGTGCTGGTGATAACCGGCGGCGATGCAATCGCTGCGCTGATTGACGAACTTCACGGCAGCAGGCGTGTGCCCGAGATGGGCGAGAACGAGTTCGACAATCTCTACATCGTGAGCATCCCGTGGTACGGCAAGGTCAAGACGCTGCGCCTGCGCTACGGTGCTCCGTACCTGCCCTGAGCCACGTGTTGATCCGGCACCTGGATATCGAGATCCGTACCGGCGCGCGGGGCACCCACGACCTGACCGCTCAGGTGCAGGCCGCAGTTGCCGAGTCGGGCCTGAAGGACGGTCTGTGTCAGCTGTTCTGCCGCCATACCAGTGCGTCGCTGATGCTGTGTGAAAACGCCGACCCGGACGTTCGCCACGACCTCGAGACTTTCATGCAGCAACTGGTCCCCGACGGCGACCCCATGTTTCGTCACGTAGCCGAGGGGCCGGACGACATGCCGGCCCACGTGCGCACGCTGGTTACCCAGTCGAGCCTCAGCCTGCCGGTTCGCAACGGGCAATGCGCGCTTGGCACCTGGCAGGGTGTATACCTGTGGGAACACCGGCAGTCAGGGCATCGTCGCCAGGTCGTAGTGACGCTGCTCGGGGACGGGTGATCAGCGGAACCAGCGCGAACCGGGATAACGCCTGGCCAGCGGCCGATCCAGCCCGAGCCACTGACCCGACCGGGTCAGCATGAACACAATGCTGAGAATGAAGAACGGCAGCAGGGAGGCATCGTAGTAGCCGCCAATCGCGAGGTTCAGCAGGATGAAGAAGCTCATGGCGGCGGCCCAGCGGGTAGTGAACCCGAGTATCAGGGCGACACCGACGTACAGCTCGCCGAACGCGACCACGATTGCTACCAGCTTGTACAGCGGGATCGCGAAGCTCTGCAGGTAGAAGACCGCGAAGCTGTCCGGCGCCATCTGGGTCAGCCGGTCGTTGAAGATGCGCTCGAGTATGTCGCTGGTCAGCCAGCCGCGGCGGAACTTGTTGATGCCGGCGGCAAGCCAGAAAATCCCGAACAGCGTTCTGAACAGCACGGTAAGCACGATGCCGAGCAGACGCAGCGGATGGCTGCTGATCCACGACCAGGACCAGATCGGGGTGAGCGCCGTGGTTGCATTGCTCATGCCTCACCGTCTCCCGGGCTCCGCGCAGCGATTTCGTCCAGCGTGTCCCACAGCGGCAATTGCTGGCAGTAACCGACGCGCAGGCCTTGTGCCGACTGCCATTGCCGTTCGACACGTTCAATACGCTGGTCACCCATGTCGATGTAGGGTTCCTCGAGCGTCACGCGAGCCTCGACCACCATCATCGGGGCGAATTGGCCGTCGTCGACGCGATGCACGTGCACCGGGCGGGTGTGGCCGTCGACCGAGCCGGGGCTGAAGTTCGACAAAAACCACTCCCAGATGGTGCTGACCTGAGACCAGAAGGTTCGCGTCTGGATGTGGTAGAGCGTGAAATCGCCCGCGTCGGGTACGTTTTCATGGGCCGGTGGGCTGTCACCCGCTTCGCACAGCACCGCCACCTCGCACATGGTGCAGATCTCGCCGAACTCGCCGACCAGGAAGTAATCGCGGTAAGCGGGGTCGTTGACCTGGGCGGACGCGGGGCCGGGGACCGCAAGCAGAATCGCCAGTAAGCAAGGTGCCAGTTGCCGGATCCCCCTGAGACGTCGTGCACCGCCAGACCGCGCGACTCGGGCGCGAGATTGCGACTTCGATGCCATAGCAGACCAGGACCCCCTCCGCGAAATACTATCGTTTTGCAGCAAGGCACGACAAGATTGCCACATCGTCTCGCCGCTTTTGAGCGAGTGTCGGAATCAGACGGTAACCGCGTTACCTCTGAAGATGCGCGACAGGTAGCGGCTGTCCTGGGGTGTCGGCGCCGGGACCGAGCACTGCAGCACCGCGTACACCAGGCGTTCCATTTCCTCGGCCAGTTCCTGCTCGTTGCCCGGCTCTTCGGCCCGGGCGCGGCGCGTCAGCTGGACCTGGTTGACCGCGGGCACGGTGGGCAGGCGTTCGCCCTCGACGCCCAGCGTGACGGTGAATGCGTGCATGGTGGTCTTGATGAACATGGCTAGCGCGAACTCCTCGCGGGTCGACGCGCGCGACGTGTCGGGCGTCACCAGCGCGATCTGGCAGCGTGGCACCAGGGCCGCGATACGGGCGATCCGGAAATGGTGGGTCAGATGATCGCGGACGAGGTCGGCGAACTGCTCGCGGGACAGTACCCGATCCCAGTTGCCGCCGCCTTCGGCGGCCAGTGCGTTCAGCGGCAGGCGCGTGAACGGCGTACTGATTATCGCGTCGAAACGGCCGCGGTCTCCCATCGCGGTTTTCAGGCCGCCTTCGAGATCGTCGCCGACTGCATGCACCGCAAACTCGATGCCTTCCGGAACCGCGATCCGATGGCCCAGATCTTCCGCGGCTTCCTCGGTTTGCGTGAGCAGCGTCAGCCCGGCGGCGCCGAACCGGCAGAACCCGTCGGCAATTGCGCTCAACTCGTCACGCATCGCATCGCCAATCAGCACCACGTGCTTGCCGCGCAGCGCAGCCAGGTCGTCGGCGCCGGGTCGCAGCAGCATTTCCCCTTCGGTCACCGAGCGGTCGAACTTGAGCCCGCCGGACGGGTGGAAGGTTTCGCCGCTGACGCTGTCATCCGCCAGGCTGAACACCGTCGACAGTCCGACCTGTTCGTCCGTCGGCATTTTGTGCAGGTGCAGACGGTTGAGGATGCCCGTCTCGATCTTCTCCGCGGCGCGCTTGATGTCGCTCTCTTCGAAGAACGGGTCCGGGCTGGCCACGAAGGCTTCAAGGAAGCGCTCGGCATCGCCGCGCTCGATCTGACCACCCGAGACCAGTCGATCCATCAGTTTCGGGGCCATCTGCTCACCCAGCAGATAAGCTGATGCGGGCGCGGTCGGTTTGCCTTCCGCGACCTGCGCGAACAGCTTGCGCAGCGGCTCGGGTGCGTCGGTCCACTGATCGAGTTCTGCAATCGCGTTAGTCGCCAGGCGTACGACGACGCTGGCGTCGGCGCCGCCATCCAGTGCGGCAAGAATCGCGGCGTGTACGCGGTTCAGCCGCACGTTTTCCATTATCAGCCGCCCGCGCCGGTCGAACAGGCCCGGCGCGCCGCCGAGGCCGCGCAGCCGCGCACCGTCTACCGGCCCCGGGGCCATCGCGTTGATCTGGATTTCCGGGCCGAGATGGCGTGACAGGATCTCGGCCAGGGCGCGTTGCCCGGCCTTCGACACTGCATAGTCCGCCCGGTTCGGG
>CBFCXA010000145.1:0-6466 GCA_965601985.1 uncultured Chromatiales bacterium
GCCACCGCCTATTACGACCTGGTGCAACGCCGGATACGCGAACTTCGCGAGGAACGCCTGCAAGGACTGCAGACTTTTCGCGAATTCACCGAGCGCCGCCTGGCACCGGCCATGAACACCTGCGAGGCAGTCTCGCGCCGACAGGAGTCGCTGTCCAAGCGCATGGCTCGCGCGACCCGCTTGTTATCGACGCGGGTGGACATCGAGCGAACGGAACAGAACCAGGCGCTGCTGGCGTCGATGAATCGCCGCGCGGCCATGCAGATTCGCCTGCAGACCACGGTCGAAGGCTTTTCGGTTGCCGCGATCACCTACTACCTGGTCGGGCTGATTAACTACCTGGCCAAGAGCGCCGAGGCGATGGGATTCGCGGTGAACGCATCGCTGGTAACCGCCGCGAGCATTCCGCTGGTAGCCGTGGGCGTCGCGCTCGGGATTAAAAGCGTTCGCAGGATGGTGAGCAAGTCTCCCGCAAGCCGCGTGTCAGGCGCGGGCCCGGACTGAGTCGTCGCCGCGGACCAGGCCGGTTTCCTGCCAGATCAGTTCTGCGGTTTCCTGCGGCCGCTCCTCGTGGGCGAGGTGGCCGAGACCCGGCTGAGAAATCCAGTGCGCGTCGCGCACGAGTTCGCGCACGCGCAGCGAGTCGGCTGGCGGCACCGTGAGGTCGTTGTCACCGGTGATCAGCGAGATCGGCCGCGTGAGTCCGGCAATCTCGCGCTCGATCACGCGCACATCCCAGCCGGCCATCAACCCCAGCGCGGCAGACACGTGCGACGGGCTGCGCGCGAGTTTCCAGTAGAGATTCATGCCGTAGTCGTCCAGGCGCGAACCGGTGCCGTTCATCAGGTTCTCCACCACTTGCCGATCGCCGGCGCGCCGGGCAAACCAGCGCGGCAGGCTGCGGCTCTCGCTGATAAAGCGCGCGACCGGTGAATACAGCCAGGCCGGGAAACCGCGCAGTGGCAGATGGGCGCCATTCAGGCTGATCAGCCGCTCCGGCTCGACCAGGCCCTTCAGCGTCATGTACAGGGCCAGCGCCGCACCGGCAGAATGCCCGATGGTAAAACGGGGCCGGACGTCGAGCTCCTGCAGCAGCTTAAGCACCGCAGCGGCGACGCCCGGCAGCGTCAGCTGCGCGGACTCGAGCGGGGAACTGAAGCCGTGGCCGGGCAGGTCAAGCGCCAGGATGCGCGCGCGCTGGCCTAGCAGCGGCGCCAGGTCCCGCCAGGAGTGCGTGGCCGCGCCGGCGCCGTGGAACAGCAGCAACGCATCGCCCTGGCCAAACTCCTGCACATGCCAGCGCAGGCCACCAACGTCGACGAAGCGGCTGTGCGCAGCGTTGGGCCAGTCGTGGCCATCGCGCTCCCAGTTCAGGTTTTCAAGCTCAGCCGCTGCTGACATCGCGGGAAGTAAGCGTCAACGGCTGCGCTGGCGGAGCGCGTCAGCATCGTCGTGCGAACGCATGCCCCAGCTCCAGAGCGCGCCGGTCGGCAGCGGCAGCACCAGCAGCCAGTGCTCGATGATCGCCAGCAGCAACAGCGCCGCTACCAGCGCCACGCCGCTGGCCGACGCATCGTCGGGCGGCAGCGACACCAGCCGGGTGGCGAGACTGCCAAACACCGTGGTCGCCAGCACGATCGACACAGGGAACAACACGTTCATCGACCGTTGCTTCATGTAGCTGGTCAGGAACTGCAGGTGCTCCGGCAACCAGTCGCTGTTCAGGTTGCGCACACCGAGGAACAGGTTGAGCTTGGCGCTCCAGCGCATCAGCCACAGCACCAGGTACGACCAGAACGCCACCTGGTTGGCGCTGTCGCGGGTCACGACGAACAGCGCGACACCGAACAGAATGACCAGCAGCTCATGGTAGAGGCTGGCCTCGATCGCCAGCAGGAAGCGGCGCAGACCCATGCATCCCGGTGGGCAGGCAGTCTTGCGCGGACCGGTGATCCACCCGGTGAAATAGCTGAGTTCGAGCCAGAACCAGATCAACAGTGCAGAACTGAACGCACAGTAGGCCGCCGCGGCGGAAGGGTCCTCACGCGTTCCCATCACGGCCAGCCATGAACCCAGCAGCAGCAGGGTCGCGACGAACAGGCTCCAGCGATAGGTGCGCACCGGCAAGCCGTCGAGATAGAGAACCAGCACCGTGCTCGCCCACCAGATCAGCACGGCGTAACCGAAGGCGAGCGCTACGATCATGCCCCGGATACCGACGCCGCGCTGCCGGCTTCCGCAGCGTCTAGCAGGCGCCGAAAGGCCGCGACATTGTCCGGGCCGAAAGCTTCCAGCGGAATTCGCCGACCGGTCGTCGGGTCTTCGATCAGCAAGCGGTTGGCCGGCAGGCGACTGATACGAAAGGGCGCATCCGGGCTGATACCGTGCTGGCGACGCTCTCGCGCCATAGCGCGCAACACGCCGCGGACGAAACTGCTGCCACCCGGCTGCAATACTTCGATCAGTACATCGTCACTGTCGAGATACACCGATACGCTGCCGTTCGGATTGTCCTCGAAACGCAGCTCGTAGGCAGCCAGCGGCGCGGGTGCATCAACGGTGTCGTCTCGCGTCCGCGCAGACCAGGCTGCAACCACGATCGCGGTACCCAGCAACAGCGCGAAACCGAACGGCAACGCGGACGCAAACTGCCGGCGGGGCGCCGCGGCACTCACGACGTTTCAGCGATGACTGGCCAGCAAGCCGTCCGCTACCGCGTCGACAGATGCTGGTTCGGACGTTTCCGGGTGACCGGCAGAATCCTGTTCTGCGTCGGGATCCAGTGAGGCGCGCAGGGCCCGCGTCAGTAACCCGGCGACCTCTTCGACATCAGCCAGCGATCGCAGCGCTGGCTGCGGCGCCCGGACATGCCAGGGGCGCGCATGCGGCCACAGCAGGAAATACGCGATGCGCTGGTCACCCGCCAGCTGCAGCGGTATGTCGCCGGTGCCATCCCGGTAGGTCTTCAACTGCGCCGACGCGATGTGCGTAAAGGGCAGATTCAGATTGATCTGCAGTGCGATACCGATACGCATTACCACCCGCTGGCTGGTAATCGTGTACACCGAGGTCCGGCAGGCCAGCCAGGCGAGTGTTGCGAACAGACAGAGCGCGGTCAGCGCGAGACCAACGGCCAGCATGACCGACGACAGACCCGATGGCGAAGCATTCACGAAGAGCCAGCCGAGGACCAACGCGAAATAGGCGCTCAGTCCGACGAGGTGATAAGCGCGACGCGCCAGCGACCAGAATTGCGGCTGTCCCTGCCAGAGGATGGTTTCGCCCGGGGGCAGTTCCTCCGGCAGGCCCCAGATCGGCTCGAACTCGTGATGATCACCTGCCGTCATATGACGGGCGCCCTGCGGTCTTCGGTCGCGAAGCGCACACCGCCGCCGTAGTAGGCAACCACGCGATCCTCTTCCTGCATGGAGATGATGTCGGGATTGGACAGCCCCGGCACGTTACGGAACTGGGCACCGGTAATCGAGTTCACATGGACCTTGCGTGTGTCCGGACTGACGCGGGCCAGCGTCATCGGCAGCATGACGTGACGACCGCCTGCGGCTTCGTCCAGCTCGATCTCGAGGTAGCGCACCTGTGGCTCGATGATATCCACCCAGGCGTCGACGACCGTGCCACCGACTTCACCATCGAGGCCGACCGCCGGCATGCCGATCGGATCAGGATCTCGCGGGTCCAGCGAGAACTCGGTGACCACGCGCAGTGGCTGGATCTTCGGCACTCCGTCGAGCGTCAGTTCCGGCGTCGTCGGTCGATTGGCGTAAGAGCCGGATCCAACACCTGCGAGCATCGGGTCGCCGACCGGGTCCAGCGGCGCACCCGGCCATGGCGCAACCGGGCGTGCATTTGCGACTTCTTCCGGCGGCTCGTCACGCGGCGCGTAAATCGTGCGGCCGTCCTCCAGCCGGAATTCCTTGGGCGGCGGGATCGGCGGAAAACCCTGCACGCGCACGCTGTAGGAACGTTCCGACTCCAGCGGATAGCCCTCGCGCTTGTCTTCCCGCCGGATGTAGATGATCAGGCCGAAGAAGAAAGCCCAGAACAGGTACAGCACGACTTGCGCGAAGTCGATGTAATCCGTGAATGCGCCAACTTCCATCCGCAGACCTCCTGCCACGTTATGAACCGGGTAGCTCGGAGAGCCCGAACTTCGCCCCTGCCTGGCTGTCGTCGCTTGCGCGTGCAGACCGCACCAGCGGACCAATCACGGCAAGCGTCGCAAACAACAGCAGTATTTCCAACTGGTACACCGCCAAGTATCCGGCCAGCGGGCCACTGTCTGCCACTCGCGTTATCAGGTCGCGCAGCGCCGCCCCGCCGGCGATGCCGAGGCCGGCCGCGGTGGCCTGTACCGCGCCCCAGGCGCCCAGCGCCAGACCGGCGGACTCACGCCGCGCGGAATCCATCGCCGAGGTCAGTGTGCCGACGGCGAAGTAGCCGGCCCCGAAACCGATCAACCCGGTGCCGAGGCGAAAAACCAGCGCGGACTCGAGCAGCGCGGAAAACAGCACCAGCACGAACGCGACGATGCCGATCATTGCGCCATAGGCCGACAGTCGACAGGGATCTAGTCCCGCAGTCAGTCTTCGCGACGCGAAATACAGGGACAATAAGGTTGCGCCCGCCAGGATCGCCGTCAGCGTCGTCGTGGCGCTGACGCTGAGCGACAGCACCTGCGCACCGTAGGGTTCAAGAAGTACGTCCTGCATGCCAAAGCCGGCTGTACCCAGCGCTACGGCGAGCAGCAGGCGGCCGGCGCGTCCAGACCGGCGGTAATCACGCCAGGCACCGGCGAAACCAGGTCGCGCCCGCTCCGGCGCGGTGCGCTCGAGGTCGGGCGCCTCCTGTTTCCAGAGCGCCACGAGGTTCAGCAGCATGGTCAGCAGCGCCGCGCCCTGGATGACCTGGATCAAACGTACCTGGCTGAAGTCTTCCAGAAGCAGGCCGAAGACCAGCGCGCTGACCAGCATGCCGACCAGCAACATCACGTACAGCAGCGCAACCACCCGCGGCCGCGTATCGGCGTCGGCCAGGTCCGTAGCCAGCGCCAGTCCGGAGGTCTGTGCCGTATGCAGACCCGCGCCGACCAGCAGAAAAGCCAGCGCGGCGCCCGCCTGGCCGATCCACAGGGGCCCGTGCGTATCGCCCGACAGCACCAGCAGCGCGAACGGCATGATCGCAAGGCCGCCGAATTGCAGCAGCGTGCCCATCCAGATGAATGGCACCCGTCGCCAGCCGAGATACGAGCGGTAGTTGTCGGAGCGGTGACCGATCAAGGCCCTGAACGGCGCGAACAGCACCGGCAGCGAGATCATCAGGCCGACCAGCCAGGTGGGCACGGACAGCTCGACGATCATCACGCGATTGAGCGTGCCGTTGAGCAGCACGATGGCCATGCCGACGGTGACCTGGAACAGCGACAGCCGGAACAGTCGCGGCAGCGGCAGCCCTGGCGAGGCCGCGTCCGCGAATGGCAACCACTCCGGTCCGAGCTCGCGCCAGAAGCTCAGCAAAGTTTTTCTCGAACGCTTCAGTCGATGTCCCCTGACGGATCCCTCCCGGGCCGCGCTGACCATAGCATCGCCGACAGGCAGCGCCTAGAGGCCGCGCCGTTGACAGCTTTTTGGTGGCTCGCTACCGTCGCGCCATGCAAGGTTTTTCCCCGGCCGCGATGCTGGAGCTGCTCAAGCCGGTAACGTGGTTCGCACCCATGTGGGCGTTCGTCTGCGGGGTCGTGTCATCGGGACTGGCAATCGCTGATAACTGGCTGAGCATAGCCGCAGGAATTCTGCTGGCCGGCCCGCTGGTCTGCGGCACGTCTCAGGTCGTGAACGACTGGTACGACCGACACGTCGATGCGATCAACCAGCCGGATCGGCCGATCCCGTCCGGGCGCATGCCCGGCCGCTCTGGCCTGGTATTCGCCTGCGCCTGGACGTTGTTATCTTTGGGCGTCGCGTGGCTGCTGGGGCCTTGGGTATTCTGGGCTGCGGCCGTCGGCATGCTGCTGGCCTGGCTTTACAGTGCCCCGCCGGTCCGGCTCAAGCGCAACGGCTGGTGGGGCAACCTGGCCGTGGCCGGTTGCTACGAGGGCCTGCCTTGGTTCGCCGGGGCCGCGTTGATGGCCGCAAATTTCCCGCGTGCGGAGACGGTGATACTGGCGGTGCTCTACAGTCTCGGCGCGCACGGCATCATGACGGTCAACGACTTCAAGTCGGTCGAGGGTGATCTGCGCATGGGCATCCGCACCCTCCCGGTGCAGCTGGGTATCGGCGGTGCAGCGCGCCTCACCTGCTTCATGATGCTGTTCGCTCAGTCGATCGTGATCATCGCGCTGTGGACCTGGGGCCAGCCGCTTTACGCCGGCGCCGTTGCAGTGCTTTCAATCGCGCAGGTTGCGGTCATGCCGACCTTCATCAACAGTCCACGCGAACGCGCGCCGTGG
>CBFCXA010000146.1:0-6431 GCA_965601985.1 uncultured Chromatiales bacterium
ACCAAATTGCAGCAGTGAAATGGCAACCTGGGGATTAGCGCCCGCCTGACGGCGAGATTCCTGGAATTCCAGGATTTTCCTAAGCTCCGTTGAATCCTTGATAATTTCCCGCAATGATTCTTCGGGTATTCCGGCAAGCTGCTCCTCGGAGAAGATATCGTGCTTCTCCAGTTCCTGCCGGCTGCTCAACGATAGTGATCTGGGCGACCTACGGCACCATCGCGCTGGTCGGCTTCATCGCGACCACCAAAGTGATCTGACGATTGCTCATCCGGCCGGGCTCAGCCGGCCGGGGATCCCGGCTGGAACACGCCGAGAAAGGCCTCGAGGAACAGGCAGGCCCAGAGTCCCCAGACGAACGGCTTGGTTTTTGACAGGCTGGCCGCCATTGCCTGGTTGACTTCGTCGGACGAGCCTTCGCTGGCCAGTTGCGCGATCGCCCCCATCATCGGCTTGACCGCGACGCGCATCAGCAGACCGAACATCAGGATGCCGGAGAACAGGATCAGCTTGCCGGCCACCCAGGGTGCGGTTTCCAGCCGGCCGGTGCTCCAGGAGTAAACGACCGAGCCCAGGATGCCGATCATCAGCGCCCAGCGGAAATAGAAGTCCAGCTTCGTCACGGTGTCGCCGAGTGGCGTGCCGTGCTTGAAGTGCTGAATCAGGATCATCGTCAGCCACACGGGCCCCAGCAGCAGGATACCGGCCCACTGCCACGGTGGGTGCGGAATACCGACATACTCGGTAAGGATGCCGCCGACCGTGAGCATCAGGCTCATGCAGATGCGCGGAAACAGGTCGATCTGCACGAAGGTCTGGGCTGCGGCCAGCCGCTGGCCGTCGCTGAGCGCCGGGTCGGCGATGCGCCCGCTCAGGTAATACACGCCCATATCCGGGCCAAGCCAGTAGACGAACAGCAGCTGGTGCATGAACAGCACGAGCGTATAGACCGACAGGCCGCCTTCCTCGCCGGTCGCGGCACCGGCGGCCAGCGCCAGGGCCAGTGGCAGAAAGATGCCCAGCAGCAAGATCCCGGCTGCACCACGTGTCATAGCAAGCACTCCCCCGAACAGGCGCGCTATTGTCGGCGGCCACCGGGAAAAAGTACAAATTGCCGGACCTGGGCGTCCGAAGGCCGGCGCGATCTCAATCCTGCGGCGGCTGCTTGTCGTCGTCCATCAGGATGCGCCAGGCCGGCGTTTCCAGGTCGTCGAACTGTCCGGAGCGCACGGCCCAGAAGAAAGCGGCGACCGCGGCAACCAGCAGCACCAGGCCCAGCGGAATCAGGAAATAGATGATGTTCATGCGCGGCTTGGCCCGGCCTTGCAGCAGGATCCGGCGGTGGCAGACCGATCCTGGGCTTCCGGTTCGGCCAGCGCCGCTTCGGATGCGGCAGACGGCCGACCCAGACGCAGCGCATTCAGCGTGACCAGCAGCGAACTGGCCGACATACCCAGCGCGGCCATCCACGGCGCCAGCATGCCGGTCGCGGCAAGCGGCAGCGCGATCAGGTTGTACACGATCGCCCAGGCGAGATTCTGGCGCACGATCCGCATGGTCGCCCGGGCCTTGTGCACCGCCTCGGTCAGTGGCGCCAGTGAACCGCTCATCAGTACGCAATCGGCGGAGTGTTGTGCCAGCGAAGTGCCGGAACCCATGGCGATGGATACATCGGCGCCGGCCAGCACAGGAGAATCGTTGATGCCGTCGCCGAGCATCGCCACACGCCGCCCCGAGTCCTGCAGTTCGCGAACAAAAGCCAGCTTATCCGCGGGCTGCTGGCTGGCGCGCCACTGCTCGATTCCCAGGCGCGAAGACAAAGCCTGCACCGGCCCGGCCCGATCGCCGCTGGCCACATGCAGCGTCAGACCGGCGTCGCGCATCGCGGCCAGCGCTTCGCGCGCGCCGGAACGCGGGGTCTCGGTGAGCTGTATCGATGCGACCAGGCCGTCGGCACTGCCCAGGTAGACGCACCGCGCGCTGCCGGCATCGTCGCCGCTGTCAGGAACGCCGGCGGCGAAACTCCGCGTGCCGATACGCCACTCGACGCCATCGATTTCACCGAGCAAACCGGAACCGGGCACGGCGCGGACGTTTTGTGTGGCCAGGTTCGTCTCAAGGCCGCTGAAGGCGCGGGCCAGCGGATGCTCCGAGCGGGCTTCCAGCGCCGCGGCAATGGCCAGTACCCGTTCCTCGTGCAGGTCGCCCAGCAACGCGACCCGGTCGATGCCGATCTCATCCGCGGTCAGCGTGCCGGTCTTGTCGAAAACCACGTCGCTGACCTGGGCCAGCACCTGCAGTGCGCCCGCCCGGCGCAGCATGAAGCCGCGCCGCGCCAGCGCCGCCGTGGCCACAGTGAAGGCCGCCGGCGTGGCCAGTGCCAGCGCGCAGGGGCAGGTCACCACGAGCACGGCCAGCACCACTTCAAAGGCCCGCTCGGGCGCAATTGTCCACCAGGCAATGCCGGTCAGGGCTGCGGCAACCAGCACCGCCGCGACGAAGTAAGAGGCCACGCGGTCCGCGGTCGCGACCAGCTGAGGCTTTTCCGCCTGCGCATCACCAACCAGGCTCGCGATCTGCGCCATCACGGTGTCGGCGCCGACGTGAGTCACTTCGAACTCGATCGCATCACGGCCGTTGAGGCTGCCGGCCACCACCGGCTGGCCTGCCCGGCGAAGTACCGGCGTCGACTCACCGGTCAGCAGCGATTCGTCGAACTCGCCCCTGGCTGACTTTAGCCTGCCGTCAGCCGGGACCGTGCCGCCCGGGGCGACCCGCACCCGGTCTCCGCGGACCAGCTCCATGGCACCGACATCTTCGGCCTGTCCGTCGCGCACGCGAATGGCTACCCGTGGCAGATGTCGCGCCAGTGCGCCGGTCAGGCTCAGGGCCCGGTGACGGCCGGCCATTTCGAGAAAACGCGCCGACGACAGGAAGAACACGAACATGGTTGCGGAATCAAAGTACACCTCGCCCTGGCCGCCGAAGGTGTTCCACACGCTCGCCGCCCAGGCGCCGCCAATAGCGATGGCGACCGGAACATCCATGCCCAGGCTGCCAGCGCGCAGACGCTGCCAGGCGCCGCGAAAGAACGGTGCGCCGGCGTAGAACACAACCGGCGTGGCGACCACCAGGCTGATCAGTCTCAGGAACTCCTGGATTTCGGCATCCCGCCAGGCGCCGGCGTACAGGGCTACCGCGAAGCTCATCACCTGCATCATGCCGAGACCGGCAATGATCAGCCGCTTCAGCGCGACGCGACGCTCTTCGACTGCCGCGCGATCGCTCGCATCCTCGGTGTACGGCAGCGGCGTATAACCCAGGCAGGCAAGCTGCGCCAGCAACGCGCTGAGCGCCACGTCCTCCGGATCCCAGTGCAGCGTCGCCCGTGTCGTCAGTGGGTCGACACTGATCGAGCGGACGCCCGGTTGCCGGCCCAGACTGTTTTCGATCAGCCAGCTGCAAGCCGCGCAGCGTACGCCCTGCAGCAGCAGGTGGGCGCGGCGGCTCCCGTCGCCGTCGGTACTGACGAACTCGCGCTGCAGTGCCGGCCGGTCGTAGCTGCGCCAGCGCTCGACATCGCGATCACGCGCCGCCGCGGCCCCGGTCGGCCCGTCCCGAAACCGGTAGAACTCGGTCAGCCCGCGGTCGATGATCTGCACCGCCGTGTCGCGGCAGGCCTCGCTGCAGACCGGGCGGCTGTGGCCGTCCACTTGAACCGACGCCGGCGCCGTACCGGCCGGCAGGCTGGCACCGCAGTGATAGCAGGTGGCCGACTCAGTCATTCTCCGTGACCGGGCGCGCCGCCAGAGACTGGCCGCTGGCGCCGGCAGGCAGCTCTCCGACGAGGCGCCAGCCACCGTCCGGATCACTGAGCTGCAGGTAGATGCGCCCGGCGGGCGCGTCGAGTTCACCGACGTAGACGCCGCCGCTGCGCCGCAGATCGACGCGCTGGTCGCGCTCCTCGCGGGTCGGATGAATCAGCTCGAGCTGCAGGGCGCCGGGTGGCGCATAACCGGGCATGGTCGCCGCCAGTGCCAGCCTGACCTGCGAGCGTGTGCCCGACAGCGCCAGCAGGGACAGATCGGCGCGCAGACCGAGTTCGGACGCACGGCGGTCGCGCACGGCACGCTCGACCGTAACTCTGGCAATGTCCGCGTAGTCGTCGACCACCAGCGCCGGCGGCCCGCCGGCCAGCCACGCGGTAGTCAGGCCGCCGATTACTGCGGCCGCGGGCGGCAGCATGGCCAGCCACGGCCACAGGTGCTTGTACCAGGGCTTTTCCTGTTCGCTGTCGGGCATGCTGACTGAGACCGTCATCTCGACCTATCGCATCGGCATGATAAAGCGAGTCTGGCGCGTCTCGACAACCGGCGGTTCGCCGTCGCGGGTCGCGCGGAACACGAGATCGTGGCCACCCGGCCCGGTTGCGTCTCTGGCCACGCGGACCCGGGCAATCACGCTTGCCAGTTCACCGGCGGGCACCATGACCACCGCCGGATCGGTCTCGAGGCTGGCACCGGCAATCCCTTCCACCGTGAGATCAATCTGCCGATCAGAGTCCGATTTATTGAGAATCTTCAGCGTGTACACGGTCTCGATCTGCCCGCCGCTGGTTTCACGGTAGATGGCGTTACGGTCGCGAATCACGTCCAGACCCAGGGGCGAGCGGTTGGCAAAGGCGATCAGAAAAGCAATGAACAGGCTACCGAGCACCGCGCCGTAGAACAGCGTGCGGCCGCGAAACACCTTGGTGGGTTTGCCCTCGAGCGCGTTCTGCGTGGTGTATCGAACGAGGCCACGCTCGTAGCCCATCTTGTCCATCACCGTGTCGCAGGCATCGATGCAGGCGGCGCAGGTGATGCACTCGTACTGCAGGCCATTGCGGATGTCGATGCCGGTCGGACAGACCTGCACACAGATATTGCAGTCGACACAGTCGCCCAGACCTACTTCCGCTCCGGGCGTGCCGCGCTTGCGCGGCCCGCGTGGCTCGCCGCGCCCCTCGTCGTAGGACACGATAAGCGTATCGCGATCGAACATCGCACTCTGGAAGCGTGCATACGGGCACATGTATTTGCAGACCTGCTCACGCATATGTCCGGCGTTGCCGTAGGTAGCAAACCCGTAGAAGCAGACCCAGAAAGTTTCCCAGGGACCCAGCTGGAAGGTCAGAAGTCTTGCACCGAGTTCCTGAATCGGCGTGAAGTAGCCGACGAAGGTAAAACCGGTCCAGCCGGCAAACAGGATCCAGAGCAGCCGTTTGCTGCCTTTGCGAATAATCTTCTCAGCGCCCCAGGGTGCTTTGTCGAGCTTCTTACGCTTGCTGCCACGGCCCTCGGTGAGCCGTTCGAGCCAGACGAAAGCCTGGGTCCAGACAGTTTGCGGACAGGCATAGCCGCACCATACCCGGCCGGCCACCGACGTCGACAGGAACAGCAGCAACGCGGCCATGATCAACAGCCAGGAAAGGAAGATGAAGTCCTGCGGCCAAAGCGTGACCCCGAAGAGGTAGAACTTGCGCGCGGGCAGGTCGAAAAGCACCGCCTGTCGGCCCGACCAGCTGAACCAGGGCAGAAAATAGTAGATAGCCAGCAGTGCCAGCGCCGCACCCTTACGCAGCCTGCTGTACAGACCGTCGACTTCGCGCGCGTGGATCGTCTCTTGCTTGGCGTAGAGCGACTCGGTCCCTGTCGCCGTCTGGTTCATGTCTAACTGTCCTTGTCGTTCGACCGGCCGTTGCGCCGTGTAGTGCGCAGCAGAAACACCGAAATCGCGCTGGATACCAAAGTGATCAGCCAGAAGAAGAAGAAGCCGAGACCGTATCCGCTCATGCGCCCGAGCTCGAGAGAGTCGATCATGGATTCACGCAGGGCCTCGGGATCGACGAAAGCAAAAAACAGCATCGTCGCGAACGCAGCGGCGAGAAACGACGGCCAGAGTACGGCTGCTATCGCCTGCGCCCGGCGACTCCAGGGCAGCTGCTCCGGAATGTCCGGGCCGTCAAAACTGACCCGTTCGCCTTCTTCTTCGGTGTCCACCGGGTTATTCCGCGTTGCTGACGCTCAACACATAGGCAACCAGGGTTCGGATCCGCTCGGACGACAGCAAAGCCGACTGCGCCGGCATCTGGTTGACCCGACCATTCAGGATAATGTCGCGAATATCGTCCGCGCTGCCGCCATGCAGCCAGACGCCGTCGGTCAGGTTCGCTCCACCCAGCGCGGCGACGCCCTGCCCGGTGGGCCCGTGACAGGCTGAACAGAACTGCACGAACTTGGCTTGACCAGCGGCCGCGGCGGCCTGATCGTCAGCCGCCCCGGACAGGCTCAGCACGTACTGGGTCACCTGCTCGGTGCCTTCCTCGCCCAGCGCGGCACCGAGCGCCGGCATCACGCCCACGCGGCCATTGGCAATCGTAGTCTCTATCG
>CBFCXA010000147.1:0-6412 GCA_965601985.1 uncultured Chromatiales bacterium
ATGAGCCGACCTCGGCACTCGGGGTGCGCCACGATATGAATGCCCGGGTAGTCGCGCCGGTAGCCGCGCAACTCCTCGGCCGTGAATCGCTCATGAACCTCGCAGGCGCCTTCCCAGAGGATGATCTCGACGTCGGTCTTCGACGCGACATAGCGACCGAGATAACCGTCGGGAAGAAAGATCACCCGATCGCTGCCGAGCGACTCGACGACCTGCACCGCGTTGGCAGACGTACAGCAGATGTCTGCTTCCGCGCGCACGTCGGCGTAGGCGTTCACGTAGGTCACGACCGGTACGCCCGGGTATTGCTGGCGCAGTTTGCGCACGTCTTCGCCGGTGATCGACGCGGCCAGCGAGCAACCGGCTTTCATGTCCGGCAGCAGCACGGTCTTGTCCGGGCTCAGGATCTTTGCTGTCTCGGCCATGAAGCGGACTCCGCTGACCAGGATCACGTCGGCGTCGGTATCGGCGCCGAACCGGGCCATGCCGAGCGAGTCGCCGGTGTAGTCGGCGACACCGTAGTAGATTTCGGGAGTCTGGTAGTTGTGCACCACCACCGTCGCGTTGCGCTCTTTTTTAAGCTCGTTGATGCGCGCGATCCACGGTGCGTGGATCGGCCATTCCACGTCGGGTATGACGCTGCGCACGCGCTCGTAGATCGGGCGGGTGGCCGCGTCGATCTCCGGGGTGAACTCGAGTTGCTCGGCGTTGCTTGCCATGTCAGTCAGTCTTGTGTCCGGACCCGCATGCTAGTCGCGGGCGACGAGCAGGGTCAATGAAGAATTCGCGCCCGGCCCGGCGCGGGGATTCAGATCCGCTGCAGGACCTCGAGTGCGGCCCGCTCCCCGGACTCCATCGCGCCTTCCATTCCGAGGTTCAGCACGGCCGTGTGGTCGCCGGCGAAGTGGATACGCCCGTGCGCGTCGGCCACGATATTGCCGTAGCGGCGGATCTGCCCGGGCGCCCGATAGGCAATATGCCCTAGCAGCCAGGGGTGCTGGCTCCAGTTCATGACCGCGGTCGCTTCGACCCGGCCTTCCGTGCTCGGCCGCGCGGCGTGCAGCTGGCGAAGGCTCAGCGCCATCAGGCTCTCGTCGTCCAGTGCGCGGGTGGCCGGATCGCTGACGCTGCGGTTCATCCACAGGTAGTAGCCGCTCTCGCCCTGGTAGCGAAACAGGCGCCCGATGCCCTGGTTGGTCCACAGCGAGGCCGGCAGGCCGTCCTCTTCCCAGTAGGGCTCTTTCACGTGCAGGTACACGCTGACATTGTGGCCCTGAGGTACCTGGGCGAAGGCTTCCGCCTGCAACTCGGGCAGCGCCGGGCTGAACTGCATCTGCCGCAGGATCGTCAGCGGTGCCGTGCAGATGCAGTGCGCCGCGCGCAGCCTGGTTCCGTCGGCCAGGGTAAGCGTGACGTCATCGCGCTCGGTGGCGATGCCGGACACCGGCGAACCAAGACGGATGTCCCTGTCGAGCATCGCGGCCATGCCCTCCGGCAGCCGGCTCGCGCCCTGTTTCAGACTTTCGAGTTCCTGCAGACTGCCAACCGCACCCTGGTACCGCGCAGCGCGCAGCTGCCACAGCGCCGACACGCCGGCCACGGTCTCCGACGGCACCTGGCTGGCCATCAGCCGCACTGCTTCGTCACTGGCGCCCAGCGAGCGCAGGTACTGATCGAAGGGCACATCGTATTGCGCGGCATCCGGGCTAAGCCAGCTGTCGAGTTGCGGCAGCGGCATTTCTTTCGCGAGGTAGATCATCGGCAGGCCGAACGGGCCCATGGGCCCGGTATTGCGCTCGGCCTCCGGCAGCAGATTCACCGGCGAGCCGGCCCAGTCGCTGCCGTTCATCAGAGTGCCGTCGATGTTCAGCGCGAAACTCATGTCGATCAGGTCGAGCCAGCGCGTGAACTCGAGGCCGCCGATCCGGCTGACCATGTCCCGCACGCGTGCGTAACCGGCACCGATTTCCGAGCCGCCGGCTTCCGGGCGCCCGGGCGCGTCGTCGAGGGTCCGGATCCGGCCGCCGATGCGCTGATCGGCTTCGACGATCAGTACGTCCAGTCCGGCATCCTGCAGAAGTACCGCGGCATTGAGTCCCGACAGGCCGGCGCCGATTACGATCACGTCAGCATCCGGTTTGGGCCGGCCGCAGCCGGTGAGCGTCAGCGCCGGCGACAATGCTGCGGCGCTGCCGAGCGCACCGAGCGCTCGGAGCGTGTCTCGTCTGCTGCGTTTCCTGCTCACGTATCCAGTCCCCATCCCGTGTTGCGATAATTCTGCCAAGCTGCCGCAGCGAAGGGAAACGGTGCTCGTTCGCAGCGGCCCGGTCCGGAGAAGCACGCATGCCCAGTTTTGATCGACCCGCGCATCCTGAAAGCGACATATCGCCCTGGTTTCGACGTTTTGCCCACCTGCTGCCGCCGGCCGGAGACGTGCTCGACCTGGCCGCCGGCTACGGGCGGCATACCCGCTGGGCGCTGGCGCTCGGATGCCGCGCAGTTGCAGTCGACATCGACGTCTCCGGACTGAATGACGTTACCGGGGCGGAGGTCATCGCGGCAGACCTGGAGCAGGGCGCCTGGCCCCTCGCGGACCGGACCTTCGATGCGGTCCTTATCAGCAATTATCTGTATCGGCCGCATTTCGCCCGCCTGCCCGACATGCTGCGCGACGGCGGTGTGCTGATGATCGATACCTTCGGTGCTGGCAACGCGGAATTCGGGCGACCTCGCAATCCGGACTTTCTGCTCGAACCTGGTGAACTGCTGGACGTATTCTCCGGGCGGCTTCAGGTGGTGGCTTACGAGTACGGCATTGAACACCTGCCGAGACCGGCCGTGCGCCAGCGCATCTGCGCGCGACTGGCGGGTGATCCTGCGCAGTTGCTGGCGGGACCGGCCGGTGCGAACTGATCAGCGGCTGGCCTGGCTGGCTGCAGGCGAATTCTGCCGCAGCTGCCTGAGCGCTGTCTCGAGCGGCTGCGGTTCACCGATATGAAAGCCCTGCCCATAGGTGATGCCGAGGTCACGCAGCAGGTTTACTGAAGCCTTGTCCTGTACGTACTCGGCAACCGTGTCCAGACCCATTACGCGCGCGACTTCCGCGATGGCGGCCACCACGGACTGGGACACCTTGTTGCTGGCAACATCGCGTACGAAACTGCCGTCGATCTTGAGCGTGTCCACCGGGAACAGCTTGAGGTATGCGAACGAACTCAAGCCGGTGCCGAAGTCATCCAGCGAGAAGCGGCAGCCCAGGTTCCTGAGGGAACGCATCAGCGTCTGCGCGCGCTGCATGTGTGACACCGCCACCGACTCGGTGATCTCGAAACACAACAGGCGCGGCGGGATCGCGTGCGCGTTGATTCGTTCTTCGACGCATTGCTGGAAGGGTTCGCTGCCCAGACTCTGTCCCGACAGGTTAATTGCCAGCGTTACGCCGGACATCGGCGCGTTCAATTCATACTTAGCGAGCAGGCTCAGGCTTTGTTCCACGACCCAGCGGTCCAGCTCTTCCATCAGCTGATAGCGCTCGGCGGCAGACAGAAAGTCTCGCGGTGCAACGGGTTCGCCCTGCTCATTGAGCATGCGGACCAGGACCTCGAAGTACCCAGCGCTGCGATCACCCTTGAGCGACAGGATCGGCTGGCCCATGAGCATCAGGCGGTCGTCGAGAATCGCATCGCGGACGTCGCCGACCTGCTGCAGGTCGTCTAGCCGGCGTACGATACTTTGGTCCTCAATGCGATAGCATTCGACCCGGCCGCGGCCGCGGTCCTTGGCGGCGCGGCATGCGACCTGCGCGGTTGCCAGGCTGCTGGAAGCGCCTTTCCCGGCATCCGCCAGCGGGCCGATACCGATACAGACCGTCGGGCTGAAACGGCGCCCGGCGGCTTCGAAGCTGAGCTTGCTGAAGGCTTCGCTCAGCTGTCTGGCCAGGGTTTCGGCCTCGTCGATGGAAGTTTTCCGCAACAGCACGGCGAAACTGTCGCCGGTGATGCGTGTCGACAGATGCGACGCCAGAGTCGACTGCATCAGCTCGGCGAAAGCGGCCAGTACACGGTCGCCGGCCTGCCGTCCGTAGTTCTCGTTGATCACGTGCAAGCCGTCAATGTCGAGATACATCAGGCAGTGCGTGTGGCGCGCTGGGCTGAGGCAGGCGGCCTCGATCTCCGCCTCGAACCGCGCCCAGCTGAGCAGTCCGGTCAGTCGGTCGTAGCCTCGGGAAATGACCGCTTCGATCTGCGACGCGATGTAGCGGCCGATACGCCGACGCCGGCGTTCGCTGTATGCCGAGTTGCGCCAGCCGGACAGTGTCAGGATCGCCGGACCGGTTTGATGCATGTTGCCGACGGGCAGCGCGATTTCGTCCGCAGCGTCGATGCCGCTTGGGTTCTTAACCGCTGAACTCGAGCAGTCTATGTTGCGATCGGGTACGCGGAGCTTCGCCGAGGTGATGGCGAGGTGTTCGCAGCACAGTGTAAGGATGCGCTCCAGCGTGTCGCCGGCCGGATCCGACTGGTGTACGAGCGACTCTACGGTATGCAGCAGCTTCTCCTCGGCAGCCTGCACCCGCAGCTTGCGGTGGTTTTCCACCAGCCTGAAGCGCAGGCTGAGCTCCCGGCGCAGGATGCTGGTCAGCGACTCGAGCGCGCCGGCACAGAATGCCCAGGGCAGTTCACCTGCATCGTCGAGGATTACGGCCAACGCGCCGTTTCTGCCTGCCTGGTAACCGGGGAGCGGCAGCAAATAAGCGCGCAGCTGACCATTGAGTCGGTGGATCTCGGTCGAGGGCGCCTCAGGGTGATCCAGCGTCCTGCGCAGCTCGTCGTCGAAACTCTGCGGGAGTTCGACTACCTGGGTCGGCAGCTCTGCCCAGAACGGCGTCGCGTCGTGGTCATAGCAAATCGCGCCGACCGACTGCGGCATCAGGACCTTCAGCAGCGCAGCGTAGTCCTGGAAAGGTTCGTTCTGGCCCGTGCTCATCCAGATGGTCCAACCGCAGTTAACTGAAAGCCTGCCATCCAGGCCCCGGTTTTGCTGTGATCACACTCCCAGTTCGCGCCGGGTTATGGCGCGTTCCAGCGCTGGTGTGGCAGGTCCGCGGAGCGTGCTGCCGTGAGCACAGTCGATAGACGCGGCAGCCGCCAGCGTCAGCCTATTCCTCCGGGCATTGCGGCGCTGCGCCGTTGAGACGCTTGTCAGTGAGGCGTGGCATGCCTGCGGGCAGGATCACCACGACCCTTGCCGAATCGGCGCGCAGTGGGTCGCAGACGACGAACTCGCCGCTGTTCTGATCGGGCCGGTCGATCATGAGCTGGCCGGCCGGCCGGTAGCTGAGATGGGGGCTGAATTCGTCGGAGCGCAGCAGGATCTGCCCGCCCGGACGGCCGCTGGCCAGCAACTCGCCGGAATCCGGAGACCGGTCGAGGTCTGCATCCGGAAACACGATCCAGCCCAGCTCCCAGTTGGAATCCGTGCAGGTCTCGCCGTTATTGCTGGCGCAGACTGTCACCGCAGCGTTCCGCGTGATCGCGGTGTTGCGCGCCAGGTGCAGGCTGCTGACCAGTTCGTTGATGGCGCCAGCGCGCTGCTGATCGGCGACCGCGCCCGTGAGGGCCGGTAAGGCCAGCGACGCGCCGACCGCGGCGATTGCGATCGTCGCCATCAGTTCGGTCAGTGTAAATCCGGAAGCCCGGCCAGCCCTGAAAACCATCGCGCAGCCCTCCGTGGCCGCATCTGCGAGGTTTGAACATAGTCAAGCCGACTGCCCGACGCGGTGAAGCGGTTCACAGCGCTCGAACCCCGGGTCTGTGACATCCGTCACGCAGGCCGCTAGCGCCAGCCGTCTTCCCGGTCGAGGTAGTCCTTGGCGTCCTTCAGGCTGGTCGGCAGGTACTCATCGAACTTGTTCGGGCCGAAGCGAGGCTGGTATTGCGCGAATACCGGTTCGTAGAGCGCCTTGTGCACGTCCGGCACCTGTTGTCGTGCACGGAGACTTGCCAGCGGCACGCGGGCGTATTCGCGGCCATTGGACGGTACGCTCAGTGCCGCCTCAGCCCGGGCGGTGCTGGCCGGAGCCACGGTGGCCAGTCCGCCGGCAATCGCCTGCGCGACGCTGGCACCCAGCCACTGCCGACGGTTCATGCTCCCGCTCATTGGTTCAGTTTCTCCACCTCTTCGGCAAGGCTCAGGGCAGGTCAGACCGACAGCGATGTCAGCCCTTCGCGCAGCGCGTACTTGGTGAGCTCGGCCACGGTGTGCAGGTCGAGCTTGCGCATGATGTTCTTGCGATGCGATTCGACGGTCTTCACGCTGACCCCCAGCAAATCGCCGATCTGCGTGGTTTTCTGGCCCTCGGCGATCAGCTGCAGCACCTCGCGTTCGCGCGGCGTCAGTCGCGGCCGGCCGG
>CBFCXA010000148.1:0-6404 GCA_965601985.1 uncultured Chromatiales bacterium
GTCTACATGGACCTGTCGCACTACCTGCGCGCGATTATTTCGCAGCGCCTGGTACGCGGCACCAACGGCGATCGCGTGGCCGCGATGGAAGTCATGTTGAATACGCCGCGCCTGGCCGAGCTGATCCAGGGTGGCGACATCGGTGCGGTGAAAGAGTCTTTCTATGACAGCACCGAGCAGGGCATGCAGACTTTCGACCAGTCGCTGCTCAAGCTTTACCGTGACGGCAGGATCAGTATGGAAGAAGCGCTGGCCAACGCCGATTCACGCGCCAACCTCGAAGCACAGATTCATTTCGGCTGATTCGCAGCCTCAGGCCGCGTCGGCGTTATAGACGCTGGCGCCGTCGAAAACCGGCCCGTCCACGCATACCCGGCGCATGGCCGGACCATCGGGCGTATCCACACGCACGGCACAGCCGGCGCAGCCGCCGACCGCGCAGGCCATGAACTCTTCCAGGCACAGCTGCGCCGGCAGGCTGAAATTGCTGGCCAGGGCTTTTGCGGCGAGCAGCATCGGCTCCGGGCCGCAGGCATAGATCAGGCAGTCGTTGCGCTCGGCCGCGCTCAGCGAATCGAGCCAGGCCCGGGCCAGTTCCGTGACGAAACCCGGATAGCAGCCATCCAGCCCGGCGGCACTCGCGAGCCGGCCCGGGATACCCCAGTTTTCCAGCAGCGCAAGGCTGTGGGTTGCGGTATCTCCGGCGGCGGCTACCGGCAGTTGGCTCTCGGCGAGCGCGAACGGGAACGGCAGCTCCGAACCGAAAAAGACCTGTGCGTCGACGTCCGCGCGCCCGGCCAGCGTCTCGGCCAAGAACAGCAACGGCGGAATGCCGACCCCGCCGCCGATCAGCACTGCTCGCGGCCGCGCCGGGTCGACATCAAAGCCGTTACCGATCGGCCCGAGCAGATTGAG
Source organism: uncultured Chromatiales bacterium (assembly GCA_965601985.1). GTDB lineage: Bacteria > Pseudomonadota > Gammaproteobacteria > Steroidobacterales > J054. The sequence goes on from CBFCXA010000148.1 coordinate 916, forward strand.
CCGGTCGCCTGTGCTGGCCCGGCTCAGGCTCTTAAGACCGGCACCGACGATCTTGTACAGCAGCTCCACCCAGCCTTCGTCGGGCTGGGCGCGCATGATCGATAGCGGCCGGCGCATCGGGATGTCCGCGTCGCAGCGCAGGTGCACGAAGCTGCCGGCGCGCGCGCGGGCAGCGGTTTCCGGTGCCGACAGGCGAATGACGAACTGTTCGCCGGGGTATTCGCGATGTTCGAGGACGCGCGCGTCCTCGACGAAGATGGTGTCGCGATCGCTCCGGCTCATCGGTGGCGGCGTGCCTCGACCACGGTTGCAAGAATCGCCATGCGCATGGCCAGCCCATTGGTGACCTGCCGGGTGATTACCGAGCGTGGCCCGTCTGCGACCGACGCGGCGATCTCGACGTCGCGGTTCATTGGCCCAGGATGCATCACGATGGCGTCCGGCCTGGCGCGCAACAGGCGCTGCTCGGTGATGCCGTAGGCCTCGTGGTAAGCGGCCGCGCTCATCAGTCCTGCCTGCTGCTCGATCCGCTCGCGCTGGATACGCAGCGCCATGACCACGTCGGCCCCGGTGAGCCCGGTATTCAGATCGTCGGTAATCCTGGCTCCGGGATAGTGCGCCTGATCGGGTTCCATGCCCGGTGGTGCGACCAGCCGGATATCGCGCGTGCCCATGATCCGCAGCGCCTGGCAGGCAGAGCGCGCCACGCGCGAGTGCGCGATGTCGCCGACGATGGCAATACTTATCCGGCTGAAGTCGGCCTTGTGCTGACGGATGGTCATGATGTCCAGCAGACCCTGGGTCGGGTGCGACACGCTGGATTCGCCCGCATTGAGCACGCTGACATGCGGCTGTACGTGCGCGGCGATCATCGCCGGCACCCCGGCCGACGCGTCTCGGACCACGAAAACGTCCGTCTGCATCGCCTGCAGAGTGTAGATCGTGTCGAGTATGCTCTCACCCTTTTTGCGCGAGGAGGTGTTGACGTCCAGGTTCAGCACGTCTGCGCTCATGCGCTTGGCTGCCAATTCGAAGGACGCGCGGGTGCGTGTGCTCGGTTCGAAGAACAGGTTGGCGACCGTGCGACCGGCCAGCGCGTGATCTCGCGCCGGCGGTTCTCCGGCCGGGCGCAGATAGGACTCGGCGCGGTCGAGCAGTGTGGCCAGCAGTTCGCGGTCCAGCCCCTCCAGCGTCAGCAGATGCTTGAGATGACCCGACCGGTTCAGCTGCTCGCAGTGGGGAATCTCAATTTCCGTAGCCATCTGTTCCTGTCGCTGCCGCGCCGCGTAACCAGCTCTCGGCGATCAGCCGCGCGGCGAGTCGGTCGACATCCTGTTTCCGGGTCCGGCGTCTTTTTGTTCCGTCCTGTCGCTGGCCGCGCAGGATCGATTCCGCCTCCGCCGAGGTGAAGCGTTCGTCAACCATTTCGACGTCCAGGCCCGTATGCTTTCCGATCCAGTCGGCAAACTCGCGGGCCCGGCCGGTCATCGTCGACTCGCTGCCGTCTTCATTATAGGGCAAGCCGACGACCAGCAAGTCGGGCTGCCATTCACGCAGGAGTACCTCGAGCGTGTGGCCGAGCGGACGGCCGTCGCGCGCCTCCAGCGTGGCCAGCCCGCTGGACGTGCCGGTCAGCGAGTTCGCGCTTGCAACACCGATACGCCGTTCGCCGAAGTCGAAAACCAGAGCCTGGCGGGCCGGCTGGTTTGCGGTACTGGACGTCAAGCTGCCTCAGGCGCCCTGCGGTCAGGCGTGCCCGGCCTGGGAGCTCAGCGTGGCCAGGTCGATCCCGAGCAGCGAAACCGCTTCGGTGTAGCGCCGATCGAAAGGCACGTCGAAGATGATGCGTGGCACCGCCGGCACGCTGAGCCAGGCGTTTTCGCTGATTTCCTGTTCGAGCTGGCCGGGTCCCCAGCCGGCGTAACCGAGGACCAGCTGGGATTTGGTCGGCCCGCTGCCAGCGGCCATTGCGCCGAGAATGTCCTGCGAGGTGGTCACGAAGATCGAATCGGTAATCTCCACCGTCGCGTCCCAGTCCGCCGCTTCCTCGTGGATCACGAAACCTCGCTGCAGCTCGACCGGCCCGCCCTGCAGTATAGGCAGCTCGGCGATCCCGGGGCTGGCCGGGTTCAGCGCCAGCTGCTCCATGACTTCGCCGAAGTCCATGTCCAGCGGTCGATTTATCACCAGCCCCAGCGCGCCCTGGTCGCTGTGCTCGCAGATGTAGCTGACCGTGCGATGAAAATTCGGGTCCAGCATCGCCGGCATCGCGATCAGAAGATGCCCGGTCAGGCTGGTGCCTTGAGCCTCGCTCAAGTCAGCGACCTCCGCGCGCACTCATGCGCGCGACGCCCGGCTCGGGACCGAACCGCCATTCATAGGCAAAGCGCAACACGTCGTAGTCGGTACGCAGGAACTCGGGAAACGGTTTGAACGGTGACGCAATGCGCAGGATCTCGATCGCTGCATCGTCCACCACCCGTTCGCCGGACGAATTCCTGACGACGACCTCTTTGAGTACGCCATCGGCGGCGATCGCGACTTCCAGGGTCGGGTGCCGCCCGTCGGCGCGGCTCTGTGCCTGGCGCGGGAAATTCAGCGTGCCGACGCGTTCCACCTGGCGTTTCCAGTCGCTCAGGTAGGCGGCGATGCGTGATTCGCGGGTACTCGCGCTGATCACCAGTTCACGGGGTCCGGCATCGCTGATCAAGGTGCTGTCGGCCGGCTCGTCGACAATCTCTATGTAGCTGGTGTCGCCGGGCAGCGCCTGGCGCTGCTGGCTTGCCGGTTCCGGCTGACCACTTTCCTGCGGCCGCTGAGCGCCACCGTCGACCGCGGCGACCAGCAGCGGCCGCGATGCTTCGGGGCGTCCGGCGGCGCGGGCCTGGTCGGTGCCGGCGCGATCCGGGCCGGCCGGCGCATCCGCGCTCTGGTTCAGAGCCGTCTGCAGCTGATTCTCTTCGCTGGTGTTCCCGGAGCCGCTCACCGCTTGCTGGGCCAGCAGCTGCGCATCCTGATCGGGTGGTGCCGCAGGGCTGTCGCCAGTGACCAGCACGACGTCGAGCGATGTAGCGGCAGGCAGTGGCGGCGGGTCCCCGCTGGTGAAGCTGACGCCGAGTATTACGACGCCATGGAACAATGCGGCGATGAAAACCGTGGAGGACAAGCGGTCGCGCGCGGCCTTTTCCGACCAATCGAGCGGCGGACGGGGGCCGGTAGTCTGTTCCGATGCTGGCCGACTTTTCCGACTCATGGTCTCGAACTGGCGGCGCTCCGCTTCCCTGGTACGCACACTTTGATTATACGCCTGCACGCGGCTGCGCGCGGGACTCGGTCACAGATTGCGGTGCGTCAACGCCCCAGCTGTACTTCTATCGCGTCCATCAGCGATGCGGCGACATCCACTTCGGCGAGTTTCACCAGTTCGCGGATGCCGGTCGGGCTGGTGACGTTGACCTCGGTCAGATAGTCGCCGATCACGTCCAGACCGGCAAAAACCACACCGCGCTGGCGCAGCACCGGGCCGACCTGTTCGCAGATCCAGCGGTCGCGATCGGTCAGCGGCCGCGCCTCGGGCAGCGCGCCCATTACCAGGTTGCCGCGGTTGTCGTCCGGTGGCGGCACGCGCGCCAGCGCGTAGTCGGCGGCCGGTTCACCATTGACCAGCAGGATGCGCTTGTCGCCATCGGTAATCTCGGGAATGTAGCGCTGGGCGATCGCGAAGCGGCTGCCTTCGTCCGTCAGGGTCTCGATGATCACGTTGGCGTTGTTGTCGCCGCGGCGGATTACGAAGATCGAGCGGCCGCCCATGCCGTGCAGCGGCTTGACGACGATATGGTTCTGATCCTTGAGGAAGCTGCGCATGTCATCCATCGATCGCGTGACCAGCGTGTCGGGGCAGCACTGCGGGAACCACGCGGTGAAGGCCTTTTCGTTGATGTCGCGCAGGGCCGCCGGGCGGTTGATGACCAGGCAGCCGAGTTCCTCGGCGCGCTCAAGTATGTAGGTGGTGTATATGTACTCGGTGTCGAAAGGCGGATCCTTGCGCATCAGGATCACGTCGAGCTCACCGAGTCGGACATCTGCGGGCGCGTCGAGCGAGTACCAGTCGTTTAGATCGTCGCGGACCTCGAGTTTCCGGCTGGTGCCGTGGGCGATGCCGTTGGCGATGCGCAGGTTCGCCTGTTCGAAGTAATGCAGTTCGAAACCGCGGCGCTGGGCCTCGAGCAGCATCGCAAGGCTCGAGTCCTTGGCCGGAACGATCGCGTCAATCGGATCCATGACGATCCCAAGGCGAATGCGGCTCATCTGATGGTGCTCCACGAGGTCCGGCGGTCGCCGGGGCACGGGTGAAAGGGCTCTCAATTCTGGCGCAGCGCTGCTGAAATATCACCCTTGGCGCGGTATGCTCGCTTGAGGTGCCGGCAGGTTGGAGCGGTGGGGATCGCAGTTTTGCCCTGAGTCACGCCAGTTTGGCGCGACGGCAGCGGCACCGCTGGTTGTGCGCATTATTTTTACGATTAGTTGGTCGAACTTCGGACAGTCCTGTCCAGCTCCGGCAAACCGGCCGCAAGCGCCGGAATTCACGGCCGCCGGATGCCGTGGATGTACTTATAACCTTATGTTAAAAGGGTAGGTTAAGTCGTTGATCGAGGAGGTAGCAGTGAACAGCGAAGGCAACCATAGCCTCGATGGGCTCAAGGTGCTGGTGATTGACGACTCGAAGACCATACGGCGCACGGCAGAGACCCTGCTGTCGAAAGAAGGCTGCACGGTATATACGGCAGTCGACGGCTTTGACGCGCTGGCCAAGATCGCCGACCACCATCCTGATGTGATTTTCGTTGACATCATGATGCCGAGGCTGGACGGCTATCAGACCTGCTCTCTGATCAAGCACAACCGGATTTTTCGTGACACCCCGGTCATCATGCTGTCGAGCAAGGACGGCCTGTTCGATCGTGCCCGGGGCCGCATCGTCGGCTCCGAGCAATACCTGACCAAGCCCTTCACCAAGGACGAGTTGCTGGGCGCGATCGCTACCCAGATCTCGTCATGAACACGAGGCACGAGCCATGGCACTGGTTCTGATCGTCGACGATTCGCCCACCGAGCAGCATGTGATAGCTCGGCTGCTGTAGAAGAACGGTTTCGAGACCGTTGTTGCCAACGACGGTGAGGAAGCCATCAGCATCGCCGAGCAAAGCCGGCCGGACGTGATTCTGATGGATGTGGTCATGCCCGGCATGAATGGCTTCCAGGCTACCCGGCAGCTGGCAAAAAACCCGCTGACCGCCGGGATCCCCGTGGTCATGGTTACGTCCAAGGACCAGGAAAGCGACAAGGCCTGGGGTCTGCGACAGGGTGCCGTCGACTACCTGATGAAGCCGGTCAACGATACCGAGTTGCTCGACGCGGTGCGCGCACGGGTTGCGTGATGACTGCAGCCGCCGGAAGTTCGCTGCGTGCCCTGCACGAACACCCGTTCG
>CBFCXA010000149.1:0-6400 GCA_965601985.1 uncultured Chromatiales bacterium
TGGCGGAGAGGGTGGGATTCGAACCCACGATACGCTACTAACGTATACACGAATTCCAATCGTGCGCCTTCGACCACTCGGCCACCTCTCCGGAACTCGCTCGTCTGTGGCGCGGCAGCGTAGCGCAGCCGCGTTGGCCGTTCAATCGACCAGCGCCCGGGTTCAGCGGCCGAAGTAGTCGGGCGGCTCGTCCAGGCATTTTTGGCTGCGTTCGCCCGAGGCGCCCGGCGGCGGTGGGGGAATTTCCACGGCCTGAGCCGGCGGCTGGTCCAGTTCCTCGGGCACCTGCAGCGGCTCGACGCTGCGGCTTGCCTGGTATTCGCGCGGCTTGACGCAGGCATTCTCGCTGCGACCGAAACAGCCGGCCAGCACCGTGATGCTGATCAGGAACGCCGCGCCAGCTCGCACTGCAGCCCGGATCACTCTGCAATCCTCGCCCGTTTCAGCGCGGCCTGCACCGCGGGCTGCGACCCTGCCGACAGCGGAAGCAACGGCAGCCGGATACCACCGGGAATACGGCCCATCTGCGCGAGCGCCCACTTGACCGGGATCGGATTGGCTTCGACGAACAGGTCCTGGTGCAGCTTGCGCAGCGGCAGGTCGGCGGCCTCGGCCGTGTCCCGGTCGCCCGCCAGCGCGGCCGCGCACATTGCCGCCATCTGCGCAGGCGCAACGTTTGCCGTAACCGACACCACGCCCTGGCCGCCGGCGATCAGGAAATCACACGACGTTGCATCGTCGCCGCTGAACAGGCCGAATTCGTCGCCGCACAGCGCGCGCAGACGCCCTACCCGGTCGACTTCGCCGGTCGCTTCCTTGATCGACGTAATCTGCGGGTGGCTGGCGAGCTCGGCAACCGTTTCCGGCAGCAGATCGACCGCCGTTCGGCCCGGCACGTTGTACAGCATCACCGGCCGCTCGACCGCATCCGCCACCGCGCGGAAATGCGCGACCAGGCCCTGCTGCGTCGGTTTGTTGTAGTACGGCGTAACGATCAGGTAACCATCGATCGGCGCCGCAGCTACCGCGACCGACAGGTCTACGGTCTGGCGGGTCGAATTCGATCCGGTGCCGGCAATCACCGGAAGGCGGCCGTCGGCCTGCTCGGCGGCCACCCGGATCACTTCAATATGCTCGTCGCGCTCCAGCGTCGCCGATTCACCCGTGGTGCCGGCGATCACCAGGCCGTTGGTACCCGACTCGACATGCCAGTCGACCAGCCGGCGCAGGCACGGAAAATCCACCTCGCCGTCACCGGTCATCGGGGTAACCAGGGCCACCAGGCTGCCGTGAAACATCGTAATACCGCCGCGCAACAGGCTGGGGATGGTACGCAGCGCCCCCGGGCGGCGCAACAAATCGGCCGTCTCGGCAGCTGCATTGCGTTACGGCGCCGCCCCGCTCGGCTACACTTCGCGGTTCACTGCCTGTCGAGCTCAAGCCATGGAAAAACTGCTGGCCATTACCGCGATTGGCCCGGACCGCACCGGGCTGGTGCGCGATCTCAGCGAGGTCGTAACCAGCGCCGGCGGCAGCATCCGCGAGAGCCGCATGATGAGCCTCGGCTCGGAATTCGCGGTGCTGATGCTGGTCGCGGGCAGCTGGCACGCGCTGGGCAAGCTCAAGGAGCGCCTCGGCAAGCTCGAGCGAAACGCCGATCTGAGCCTGACGCTGCGCGACGCGGACCAGCGAGAACCAGGCCAGAGCGCGCCCTACTCCGTCGACGTGGTCAGCCTCGACCGCGACGGCATCGTACTCGCGCTGTCCGGTTTCTTCGCCGGACGCGGGCTGGAGATCGCCGAGATGAATTCACGCAATTACAACGCCGCGCACACCGGCGCGGCCATGTTCGAGGTACAGATGACGGTCAATCTGCCAGCCGAAGTCCATACGGCCAGCCTGCGCGAAGACTTCCTGGACTTCTGCGACGCAGAGAACCTCGACGGGGTTTTCGAGCCGGCGCAGCGGTAAAATATTCAGTTAACGAGAACTCGCACTTCAGAAAAGGATCTAAACATCGATGAGCGCACCCCAGATCGGCCGCGTGGCCCCGAACTTCAAGCTGCCCGCTACCGGCGACAAGACGCTGGAGCTGAAGTCCCTGCGCGGCAAGAAGGTCGTGCTGTACTTCTACCCTAAGGACAATACGCCCGGCTGCACGAACGAAAGCAAGGACTTTGCCGCGCAGCATGCGAAGTTCAAGCGGGCCGGCGCCGTGATCCTGGGCATATCACGCGACAGCATCGCGTCACATGACAAGTTCCGCGCCAAGTTCGACTTTCCCTTCGATCTGATCTCCGATGCCGACGAGAAAGCCTGCCGCGCCTACGACGTGATCAAGGAAAAGAACATGTACGGGCGCAAAGTAATGGGCATAGAACGCAGCACCTTCCTGATCGACGAGCAGGGCAAGCTGCGGCAGGAGTGGCGCAAGGTCAAGGTTAAGGGACACGTCGACGAAGTCCTCGACGCGGTCAAAGCGCTGTAGTCGATATGCGGCACATCCGCCTGAAAGTCTGCCTGTTCCTGCTCGCCGCGGCGGCGGTGCCATCGGCAGTGGCGGTCGATTCAGACAGCCTGCCGGACATCGGCAGCCCGGCGGATGCCGTGCTCAGTCGCGAGAAGGAAGCGCAGATCGGCCGGGCGATCTACAACAGCCTGCGCATGACCGACAGCATCATTGTCGACCCCGAGGTGCAGGAGTACCTCCAGGACGTCGGCCAGAAGCTCGCGGCCAATGCGCAGGACGGCGGCTTCAAGTTCCAGTTTTTCGTCGTCGACGACCCGGCAATCAATGCGTTTGCTTTGCCGGGCGGCTATATCGGCGTGCACTCCGGGCTGTTCATGGCCACTGCGAACGAAAGCCAGCTCGCCGGCGTGCTGGCCCACGAGATTGCTCACGTGACACAGCGGCACATCTCGCGTGCCGTGTTCGCCAATCAGCGGGAAAGCATCCTGAGCATGGCGGCGATGCTCGGTGCAATCCTGGTCGGTGCGGCCACCGGCAGTGGCGAAGCGATCCAGGGAGCGATAATGGGGGCGCAGAGTCTTTCGGCCCAGGCTCAGATCAATTTCACACGATCCAACGAGTACGAAGCCGACCGGGTCGGCGTCGGCATCCTGGCCAAATCCGGCTTCGACCCGGAAGGCATGCCCGAGTTTTTCCAGACGCTCAACAGGAAGACCGGCAGCATGGCCGGCGGCGCGCCGGAGTTTCTGCGCACTCACCCGGTCACCGTCAACCGTATCGCCGAGACCGCCGCACGGATCGCGGAGTTGCCGGAGGTCGAAGTCGCGGATGCTGCCGGTTACGGCCTGACCCGCGCCCGCCTGGCCCTGCTGACGGCCGACACGCCCGAAGAGGCGCTGGCCCTGTTCGAGGGTGAGAGCGACAACCCGGCACGCGTAGGGGAGCTGGGCCTGCCCTACGGCATCGCGCTGAGCAATCTGAAACTCGGCCGCTACGAGGAAGCGCGGGAAGATTTCGCCACATTGCTAGACGCAAATCCGGAGATCATTCACTTCCACACGGGCCTGGCTGCCGCGGAACTGGCGCTCGGTGACGCCGAGGCCGCCGAAGAAACGTTCACGCGCGCCATGGGCCTGTTTCCGCGCAACGTGCCGCTGACCATCCGCTACGCCGAAGCCCTGATGCAGTACGACCGGCCGGAAACGGCACATCAGATTCTGCTCGACCTTTACAACCAGGTGCCGCCCACTTCCGAGCAGGTCCGCCAGATCGCGCTGGCCGCCAGCGCCGCCGGCGATACCGCAGACGCCCACTACTACATGGCCGAATACCACCTGCTGACCGGCAACCTGGCCATGGCCAGCGATCAGCTACGGCTGGCGCTCAGTATTCCGGAGCTCGACTCGGTGCAGCGGGCCCGCTTCCGCTCGCGGCTCGACCAGGTGGCCGGTTACCTGGCGCAGTCCCAGCGCCGTTCCGGGGGCCGGTCCCGGCAATGAGCCGCGTGCCTGTCGCAGCCCCGCGGCGGGCTGCTGCCGCACTGATCGTCCTCACGGGCCTGTTCGTTTCCGGCTGCGCCAGCCAGTCCGCCAGCCGCCAGCCGGTGCCCGGTGACCCGCTCGAACCGGTCAATCGGGGCGTGTTTGCCTTCAATGACTTCACCGACACCTACCTGCTGCGGCCGGTGGCCAGCGGCTACGCATGGCTGTTCCCGCAATTCATGCGCACCGGTGTCAACAACTTCTTCGAGAACCTGGCCGCGCCGGTGGACATCCTGAATGCCTTTCTGCAGGCCAAGCCTCGGCAGGGCTTTTCCGACGCCGCGCGTATGGGACTGAATACCACGGTCGGTATCGGTGTCCTGTTCGATCCCGCAACCACCGCCGGACTCGCCCTGCACGACGAGGACTTCGGCCAGACCCTTGGCGTATGGGGCGTCCCGGAGGGACCGTACCTGGTCATTCCCTTCTTCGGTCCGCGTACCGCGCGCTCCGGCGGCGGGCAGCTGGTCGATCTGCAGTATCACCCGCAGCTGCAGTTCCGGGGCAGCATCCGAAGCCGCCTTAACGTGCTGTGGATCATTCACCAGCGCTCGCGCCTGCTGGCGGTGGACGAGCAGATACAGCGCGCTTTCGATCCCTACGCCTTCGTGCGCGACGCCTATCTGCAGAATCGCCGCTTCCTGCGCTACGACGGCATGCCGCCGGAGGAAGCCTTCCCGGAAGAGGACTTCGACGACGAATTCGCGGACGCTGCGAACGCACGAATCGACGAATCGCGGCAGGCGGCGGCCCAGGCGACGCGTTAGTCGGAAGACTCCGGCGCAGCGTCGGGCGGGGACTCGGCCTCGAGGCGGGCGATCACCGCGTCAATGCCGTTGGCGGCTATTTCCGCGCCGAACTGGTTGCGGTAATTCTGCAGGTACGACACGCCCTCGATACGCACGTCGTAGACCTTCCAGCCACTGTCCGTGCGCCGCAATGCATAGATGATCGGCACGGCGGTGCCGTCGTCCTGCCGCATACTGGTCTGCACCAGCGCGCGCTTGCCATCAGGCTCCGGTCCGTCGTCGTCTACCACGATGCTGCGAGGATCGAATGCCAGCAGACCCTCGGCGTAGTTGCGCACCAGGAAGTCGAAGAAGGCGGCGACGAAGCGGTCGCGCTGCTCGCGCGTGGCCGCGTTCCAGTTGGCCCGTCCGAGGACCAGGAAGCTGGCGTAGCGCGTATCGAAGTTCGGCAACAGCACGTCGTCGACCAGCGCATAGAGCTCACCCGGGTTGTCAGCCAGATAATCGCGCCGGCCTTCGAGTCGGTTTGCCACCTCCTGGGCGCTGCGGGCGACGACTTCATGTGGCTGCGCATCGGCGACTGCCTGGGCCCGGCCCATCGACAGGCAGAGGCACAGGCCGAGCGCCAGGGCGACAACCCGGTGAATTGCAGAAGCCTTCATCAGCGGTTCCACGACGATTTGCATTGCGCTTTCAGACACAGACGGTTATCGGAAGTTTCCGGAAAGACTTAACAGCCTGCACACAGAATCTGCTTTAAGTTCCATTCACTATATACTGTTTTAATTGATAAAATATCCGACAAGCGCCCGCGCACATCGCAGGGCCACGCGCTGGCAATCAGTCATCGGCCAACGCCCAGAGAATAGCAAAAGCATTCGCGTGCCCCCCCGCAACGGCGCAGCCACTACCACGGCGCACTATACTGGACTAAAATAGTCCTAATTTACGGAGCCCGACCGATGCTGCGAATCAGCCGCATGACCGATTACGGAACCATGATCCTGGTACACCTCGCCGGCCAGGACGAGGCGACGCATTGCGCGGCCAGCGATGTGGCCGCCGCGACCCATGTCGCCCTGCCGACCACGCAGAAGCTGCTCAAGGTGCTGGCCCGCGCGGGACTGGTTGCGGCGACCCGCGGCGCAGAAGGCGGTTACCGGCTCGCCCGCCCGCCCGCGGCGATCAGTGCGGCCGAGATCGTCGACGCGCTGGAAGGCCCGGTGGCGATAACCGAGTGCAGTACGCAGGACAGCCAGTGCGAACTCGAGTCGCTGTGCGTGGTCAGCGATGCCTGGCAACAGATTAACCAGGCGATCCTGGGCGCGCTCGAGGATGTCAGCCTGGCCGACCTGCAACGCCCGTCTTCGGGATTCACCGGCGCGGCGCTGAATCCGCCGGGCAGCGAACGACGGATTCACCAGTCGCGCCCGCGCAGCGCCAACTAGCTACAGGAGCCGGCATGTCCGCCAAGCAGACTGAAGTCGAAGACATTGTCAGCCGCCGCTATCAGCACGGCTTTATCACCGATATCGATTCGGACACGGTGCCGCCCGGTCTGGACGAGGACGTGATCCGGCTGATTTCGGCTAAAAAGAATGAGCCGGAGTTCATGCTGAACTGGCGCCTGCGTGCCTTTC
>CBFCXA010000150.1:0-6337 GCA_965601985.1 uncultured Chromatiales bacterium
CCGCCTGGGCCTGACCCGCGCGCTGATCAACAACATGGTGCGCGGCGTTTCCGACGGTTTTGAGCGGAAGCTGGAGCTGGTCGGAGTCGGTTATCGCGCTCAGGCTCAGGGCAAAAACCTGAACCTGACGCTGGGCTTCTCGCACCCGGTCAGCTACCCGGTGCCGGAAGGCATCACCATCGAAACCCCTAGCCAGACCGAGATCGTGGTCAAGGGAATAGACAAGCAGCAGGTCGGCCAGGTGGCCGCGGAGATTCGCCGCTACCGCCCGCCGGAGCCTTACAAGGGCAAGGGTGTGCGCTATTCGGACGAGCGCGTGGTGATCAAGGAAGCGAAGAAGAAGTAGGCCGCGGCCGAAACGGGATATCGCAGGAATGAGCAACAAGACCAGACGTATGCGGCGGGCGCGGAAGGCGCGCGCCAGGATTCGCGAACTGGGCGTGCCGAGGCTGTCGGTGCACCGGACGCCGCGGCACATCTACGCCCAGGTAACCAGTTCGGACGGCGCGCAGGTGCTTGCGGTGGCTTCGACGCTGGAGAAAGCCACGAGAGCGAGTATCCCTGGTGCCACCGGCAACGTCGATGCGGCGGTACTGGTTGGCAAAGCGGTCGCGGAGAAGACACTCGCTGCCGGGGTCAAGCAGGTGGCATTCGACCGTTCCGGATTTCGCTATCACGGACGGGTCAAGGCGCTGGCTGATGCGGCACGCGAAGCGGGCCTCGAGTTTTAAGCAGGATTAAAGGCATGGCGAGAGCAGAACAATCAGGCGCGTCCGACGACCTGCAGGAAAAGCTGGTCGCGGTGAACCGTGTGGCCAAGGTCGTCAAGGGCGGCAGGCAGTTCGGCTTTACCGCGCTGACCGTGGTCGGCGACGGCGAGGGACGGGTCGGCTTCGGCTACGGCAAGGCGCGCGAGGTGCCCATTGCGATTCAGAAGGCCATGCAGTCTGCGCGCAAGAATCTGCGCAAGGTGTCGCTGAAGAACGATACGCTGCATTACTCGATGGTCGGCCGTCATGGCGCGACCAAGGTCTATATGCAGCCGGCCTCGGAAGGTACCGGCATCATCGCCGGCGGCGCGATGCGTGCCGTGTTCGAGTGCGCCGGTGTGCGCAACGTGCTGGCCAAGAGTTACGGCTCGCGGAATCCGATCAACGTGGTCCGCGCGACCATCGATGCGCTGTACTCGGTGAGTTCGCCCGAGCGCATTGCAGCCAAGCGCGGCAAGAAGGTTGCCGACATCCTGGGTTGAGACGATGGCTGAGGACAAAAAATTGCGCATAACGCTGGTCAAGAGCCGCCATGGCCGACTGCCGAAGCACAAGGCCAGCATTGCCGGCCTGGGGCTGCGGCGCATGCACCAGACGGTGGAAGTGATCGACACGCCGGAGAATCGCGGCATGATCAACCAGGTGTCCTACCTGCTGCGGGTGGAGGAAGCGGAATGAAACTGAATACGCTCAAGCCCGGCAGCCGCAAGCCACGCACGCGCGTTGGACGCGGTCACGCAGCCGGCCGCGGCAAGACCTGCGGCCGTGGTCAGAAAGGCCAGCACGCGCGATCGGGCGGCTATCACAAGGTCGGATTCGAGGGTGGCCAGATGCCGATGCAGCGGCGCCTGCCGAAGTTCGGCTTCGTATCGCCCAAGCGTGGCGAAACCGCCGAGCTGCGTCTGCACGAACTGGCGAAGGTCGAAGCCGACGTGGTCGACCTGCTGAGTCTGCGTTCCGCCGGTCTGGTACCGGATCGGACGCAGCGGGTCAAAGTGATCGCTTCGGGCGAGATCGACAAAGCTGTGAAGCTGAAGGGCATCGCGGTGACACCGGGTGCGCGCAAGGCGATCGAGGCTGCCGGCGGCAGTATCGAGGACTGAGCGCAGAGCTCAGGAAGTAACGAGCGATATGGCGAAGAGCAACGTAATCAATCCTGCTGCTGCTCTCGGCGAAGCGAGCCGCTTCGCCGACCTGCGCTCGCGCCTGCTGTTTCTGATTGGCGCGCTGATCGTCTATCGCATCGGTACGTTCATTCCGGTTCCGGGCATCGACCCGGTCGCGCTCGAGCAATTCTTCGAGCAGCAGTCCGGCACTATCCTGAGCATGTTCAACATGTTCTCCGGCGGCGCGCTGGAGCGGTTGAGTATCTTCGCACTCGGCATCATGCCCTACATCTCGGCATCCATCATCATGCAGATGGCCAGCGTGGTCGTGCCGAGTCTGGCAGCGATCAAAAAGGAAGGCGAAGCGGGCCGGCGCAAGATTACCCAGTACACCCGCTACGGCACGGTGTTCCTGGCGGGCTTCCAGTCGGTCGGCGCGGCGGTAGCGCTGCAGAACCAGGGCGTGGTGATTGCGCCGGGACCCAACTTCGTTTTTACCGCGGCCGTGACACTGGTGACCGGCACTATCTTCCTGATGTGGCTGGGCGAGCAGATTACCGAGCGCGGCATCGGCAACGGCATCTCTATGATCATCCTGGCGAGCATCATTGCCGGGCTGCCGTCGGCTATCGGCGGCACGCTGCAGCTGGTTGAGACCGGCGAGATGGCGCCGGCGCTGGCCCTGATCCTGATTCTGCTGGTACTGGCAGTCACTTATATCGTGGTGTTCATCGAACGCGGCCAGCGCCGTATCACGGTGAACTACGCCAAGCGGCAGCAGGGCCGGCGCATGTACGCGGGCCAGTCCAGCCACCTCCCGTTCAAACTGAACATGGCCGGCGTTATCCCGCCGATCTTCGCGTCCAGCATCATTCTGTTCCCGGCGACTATCGCCAGCTGGTTCGGCACCTACGAGGGGGCTGGCTGGCTGCAGACCATCGCGGCCAAGCTGCAGCCCGGCGAGCCGGTGTACATCCTGATATACGCGTCGATGATCATGTTCTTCTGCTTTTTCTACACTGCGCTGGTGTTCAATTCGCGGGAGACGGCTGACAATCTGAAGCGGTCGGGTGCTTTCATCCCCGGTATCCGTCCCGGGCACCAGACCGCGGATTACATCGACAAGGTGCTGACCCGCCTGACGCTGTGGGGCGGTATCTACATCACCGCGGTCTGCCTGTTGCCGGAATTCATGATCCTTTACTGGCGTGTGCCGTTCTACTTCGGTGGCACCTCGCTGCTGATCATCGTGGTCGTGACCATGGACTTCATGTCGCAATTGCAGGCACACATGATGTCGCATCAATACGAAGGCCTGCTTAAGAAAGCCAACCTGAAGGGTTATGGCCGCGCCGGACAGGTGCGCTGAGGCCTAACGGAGAGAGACGATGAAGGTTCGAGCTTCAGTCAAGAAGATCTGCAGAAACTGCAAGATCATCCGACGCAACCGGGTGATCCGCGTGATCTGCACTGATCCCCGTCACAAACAGCGGCAGGGCTGAGGCCGGCTGCCGGACTGTTGGAGAGATAAGTAATGGCGCGTATTGCCGGAATCAACATCCCGCTGCACAAGCACGTGGTGATTGCCCTGACCAGTATCTACGGGATCGGGCGCACGCGTGCGGCAAAAATCTGTGCCGATGCCGGCGTGGCCCCGGACATGAAGGTCAAGGACCTGAGTGAGCCGGAGGTCGAGAGCCTGCGCACCGCAGTCGCGCGCTACCCGGTCGAAGGTGACCTGCGGCGAGAGACCACGATGAACGTGAAGCGCCTGATGGACCTCGGTTGCTACCGGGGAATACGCCATCGCCGCGGCCTGCCGCTGCGTGGCCAGCGCACCCGCACCAATGCCCGGACCCGGAAGGGACCGCGGCGCCCCATTCGCCGATAAGCAAACAGGTTGATAACCCATGGCCCAGGCTAAGGTTCGCAAGAAGGTAAAGAAGCAGATACCCGAGGGTATCGCGCATATCTACGCCTCCTTCAACAACACCATCATTACCATTACCGATCGTCAGGGGAACGCCGTTTCCTGGGCTACGGCGGGCGGCTGTGGTTTTCGCGGCTCGCGCAAGAGCACGCCATTTGCCGCCCAGGTCGCTGCCGACAAGGCCGGCAAAGCCGCGCAGGAAGCCGGCATGAAGAACCTGGAAGTTCGCGTACAGGGCCCGGGCCCGGGTCGCGAGTCGGCCGTGCGCTCGCTGCACGCCTGCGGCTTCCGCATCAGCAACATCGAAGACGTTACACCCATTCCGCACAACGGCTGCCGCCCGCCGAAAAAGCGGCGCGTTTGAGGTAATCAGCAGATGGCCAGATACCTGGGACCCAAATGCAAGCTCTCGCGACGCGAGGGCACTGACCTGTTCCTGAAGAGTGGCATCAAGCCGCTGGACGCGAAGTGCAAGCTGGAGACGCCGCCCGGTCAGGTGCAGGGCGGCCGTCGCCCGCGCGTGTCGGACTACGGTCTGCAGCTGCGCGAAAAACAGAAGCTGCGCCGCATGTACGGTGTGCTGGAGCGCCAGTTCCGCGGCTACTACAAGCGTGCCGCGCAGCAAAAAGGCTCGACCGGAGAGAACCTGCTGCGCCTGCTGGAAGGCCGGCTCGACAACACGGTTTACCGTATGGGTTTCGCAACTACCCGAGCCGAGGCGCGCCAGCTGGTATCGCACAAGGCGATCAGCGTGAACGGCACGGTCGTCAGCATTCCGTCCTACCAGGTCGGAGCCGGTGATCAGGTCGAGGTGCGCGAGAAGTCTCGCAGTCAGCTGCGCATCAAGAACGCACTGAGCATTGCGAGCCAGGTTGGCTGGCCCGACTGGGTCCAGGTCGACGAAGACAAGATGAGTGGCACGCTGAAAGCGCTGCCGGAACGTGACGAGATTCTGCCCGACATCAACGAAAACCTCGTGGTCGAGCTCTACTCCAAGTAAGCAGGAGAGGACTTCCGAAATGCAGGAATCCATCAGCGAATTTTTAAAGCCACGCAGCGTTCGGGTGCAGCCCGAGACCGCGACCCGTGCGCGCATCATCATCGAGCCCTTCGAGCGCGGCTTCGGCCATACGCTCGGCAACGCCTTGCGGCGCGTTCTGCTGTCCAGCATGCCTGGTGCGGCGATCGTCGAGACCGAGATCGAGGGTGTGCTGCACGAGTACACAAGTATCGAGGGCGTGCAGGAGGACGTGGTCGAAATCCTGCTGAACCTGAAAGACGTTGCGCTGCGCATGCACGCGCGTGACCGAGCCGAGCTGACGCTGGCCAAGAAAGGTCCGGGACCGGTCACGGCTGGTGATATCGCTCACGACCACGACGTAGAGGTAGTGAATCCCGACCTGGTCATTGCCAACCTGACCAGCGCCGGTGAGCTGAAGATGGTGCTGACCATCGAGCGCGGCCGCGGTTACCGGCCGGCGACCCAGCCGCAGGAAGGCGACGAGCAGGCCGCGACCATCGGCCGCCTGCGCCTCGATGCGTCATTCAGCCCGATTCGCCGTGTCACCTACAACGTGGAGGCCGCGCGTGTCGAACAGCGCACTGACCTGGACAAGCTGATTCTGGACGTCGAGACCAACGGTACGATCGATGCCGAGGAAGCCATCCGTCGCGCCGGCGCCATTCTGAAGGACCAGCTTGCGGTCTTTGTGGACCTGCAGGGCGAGGACCAGGCCAGTGCCGGCACCAGTGAGACCCAGGTCGATCCGCTGTTGATGCGCCCGGTCGACGAACTCGAGCTGACCGTGCGCTCGGCCAACTGCCTGAAGGCAGAGAACATCAATTACATTGGCGACCTGATTCAGCGCACCGAGGTCGAGTTGCTGCGCACGCCGAACCTCGGCAAGAAGTCCCTGACCGAGATCAAGGAAGTGCTCGAGAGCCACGGCCTGGCGCTGGGTATGCGGGTCGAGAACTGGCCGCCGCCGAGCCTGGTCCAGACCCAGGACGGCAACCAGGCCGCCTGAAGCGAGAACAAGCCCGCGCTGCGGCATGAGCCACGGTGCGGTAGAACGGGAACAGCACAATGCGACACCAGAAAGCCGGACGCACACTCGGGCGCAAGAGCAGCCACCGCAAAGCCATGTATCGCAACATGGCCGCGTCGCTGATTCGCCACGAAACGATTCGTACGACCGTACCCAAGGCCAAGGAACTGCGCCGGGTGGTGGAGCCGCTGATTACGCTGGCCAAGAACGACGGCGTGGCGCAGCGCCGGCTGGCCTTCGATCGCCTGCGCGACAAGGAAACGGTCGGCAAGCTGTTCACCGAGCTGGGTCCGCGGTTCAAGGATCGCCCCGGCGGTTACCTGCGTATCCTGAAGACCGGTTTCCGTCCGGGCGACTCGGCGCCGATGGCCATCGTGCAGCTGCTGGATCAGCCCGAGACTGAAGTCGCGGCCGAAGACTAGGGCGGCGTCAGCTTTCCTGCGCCTGGCCCAGTTCCTCGAAGACCAGGTTGCTGTTGGTGTA
>CBFCXA010000151.1:0-6201 GCA_965601985.1 uncultured Chromatiales bacterium
CGTCACGGCTGACCAGCGCTTCCTGCAGGCTTGCGGTCAGCAGTTCCTCGGCATTGTTGCGTACGTCGCCGGCTTCAATTGCGGCGTTCAGGGATTCCAGCCGGCCGGCGTCGAGCAGCTCCAGCGGCAGACGGGTCACGGGACAGCAGATTATGTCTAGCAGGTTTTTGTCCATGTCCGATATTGACGCAACGCTTCGAATATAGCACAGCGTCCTTTGCAGCAATTTCAGCCCGAATCGCCCGATTCCGGCCCACCGGCCGCTGCCGGGCGCGACGGTGGCACCGGATCGTAGCCGCCGCGGGACAGGGGCTGGCACCGCAGCAGCCGCCACAGCGCAAGGCGTCCGCCCTTGAGCACGCCAAAGTTCGCGATCGCTTCGCGCGCGTAGCTGGAGCAGCTTGGATAGAAGCGGCAGTGCGCACCCATCGCCGGCGACAGCCAGCGCTGGTAGCCGGCAATCAGCCGATCGGCAAACTGCGCCGCCGGCCCCGAACGGCGCTCGCCCGTTGCCTGCTCAGCTTGCGGCCGAGCCACCGGCGGCCGCCTTGATCGCGTGGATCATCGCATTCAGCCCGTTGCTGCGCGTCGGACTCAGGTGCTCATCGAGTCCGACCGCGGCGATAAAGTCCGGCGGCGTAGTGATCACGTCACGAGCATCCCGATCGTTGTACACACGCATCAACAGTGCAATCAAACCCGATACGATGGCCGAATCACTTATCGCGGAAAAATGCAGCTGCCCGTCGCGCAGTTCGCTGTGCAGCCAGACCTGCGACTGGCAGCCGTGCAGCCGATACTCTTCAGTGCGCCAGGCATCAGGGAACTCGGGCAGCCTGCGCCCGAGATCGATGATGTACTGGTAGCGGTCCATCCAGTTGTCCAGCAGCGAGAACTCGTCGATCAATTCCCGCTGGGCGTCTTCGATGTCGCTCATCCGATGTCCCTCGCATCCTGCAGGCGCCAGCGCGTCGTGCCGTCGGGCCGATCCTCGATCAGCACACCGGCCGCAGCCAGATCGTCACGAATCCGGTCGGCCGTCGCGAAATCGCGCTGGTCGCGGGCGCTGCGCCGATCGGCGAGCAGTCGCTCGATCTCATCTGCATCCGGACTGCTGCTGCTGCCGGCCTGAAACCAGGCTTCCGGCGACTGTCCCAGCAGGCCCAGAATCTCGGCACTCGCACGCAGCTTCCGTGCCGCGTGATCGCGGTCCTCGCTCGACTCTGCGCGATTGACGTCACGCGCAAGGTCGAACAACACGGCCATTGCACGCGGCGTATTCAGATCGTCCTCGAGTGCGGCAAGGAACGCGGGATCGGGATCGGCTTCGCGCCAGCTTTCCTGCCAGCCGTCGGCCTCCCGCAGCGCGCCGTAGAGCCGATCCAGCTTGCGCCGGGCCTCGGCCAGTACTTCGTCGTTCCAGTCCAGCGGCTGGCGGTAATGCGCGCCGAGCAGCGCCAGCCGGACGGCTTCGCCCGGCGCCTGGTCGAGCAGGTCGCGCACCAGCACCACGTTGCCCAGCGATTTCGACATCTTGGTGTGATCGACATTGACGAAGCCATTGTGCAGCCAGTAGCGGGCGAACTCGGCGCCCCCGTGGGCACAGCGACTCTGCGCGATCTCGTTTTCGTGGTGCGGAAAAATCAGGTCGTTGCCGCCGCCGTGGATATCGATGGTGTCGCCAAGGTGCGCGGCCGCCATCGCGGAACACTCGATGTGCCAGCCTGGCCGACCCCGGCCCCAGGGGCTGTCCCAGCCGGGCAGATCGTCTGTCGACGGCTTCCACAGCACGAAGTCTCCAGCGTACTCCTTGTACGGCGCGACCTCGACACGCGCACCGGCGAGCATCTCGCGCTGGTCGCGACGCGACAAGGCACCATACTCGGAAAACGACTGCACCCGGAACAGCACGTGCCCGTCGGCCACATAGGCATGGGCGCTATCGATCAGTGTCTCGATCATCGCGATGATCGCCGACAGATGCTCGGTCGCAAGCGGCGCGACATCGGGTGGCTGTACCCCCAGTGCCTGCATGTCTTCCAGATAAGCAGCGGTGTAGCGTGCCGCGATCACGCCGATCGGCACAGCTTCTTCCGCAGCCGCGCGATTGATCTTGTCGTCGATGTCGGTGATGTTGCGCGCGTAGTTCAGCTGGTAACTGCGCCGCAACAGGCGGGCCAGCACGTCGAAGACCACGGCCGGGCGAGCATTACCGATGTGCGGAAAGCTGTACACCGTCGGTCCGCAGACGTACATAGTGACCCGGCCGGCCTGCAACGGTCGGAACTCTTCCTTCCTGCGATGCAGGGTGTTGTACAGACTCAGGGTCATGGGTAAACGCTGCTGCTCGTTGCGCGCGGCTAGCCGGCTATAATATCAAGCTTTATCTACGCGCCGCGGCCCGCCGCCGGCACGGCAGAACCCCGAGGAACCACAGTGAAGCGGTTAAGCATTTTCGGCGAGCGCATCAGCATCGAGCAGGTCGAGGAAGGCCACGAGCTCGCGCCCAGGTTCGATCGCGATGGCCTGATCCCGGCCGTCACTACCGACTACCAGAGTGGCGAACTGCTGATGCACGGCTACATGAACGACGAGGCACTGGCGAAGACCATAGAGACCGGTGAAGCGCATTACTTCAGCCGCAGCCGGCAGGCGCTCTGGCACAAGGGCGCGACCAGTGGACTGGTACAGAACGTCCGCGAACTGCTGATCGATGATGATCAGGATTGCGTATGGCTGCGGGTGGAGGTAGCCGGCAACGGCGCGAGCTGCCACGTCGGCTATCGTTCATGTTTTTATCGCAAAATGCCGGTCGGCGAGGCCGGCGGCGAAGCGCCACTGCCGCTCGAATTCACCGAAACCGAAAAGGTTTTCGATCCCGAAGTCGTCTACCCGGGCGTGCCAAACCCGACCAAGCTCTGATTCCTGTACCGCGCGACCGTCAGCGTCGACGGCTGCGACTCGGACGGTCCATGCTGCGCGTCTCCGGCAGGCGCGACCAGGTATAGAGGAACTCGACGCTGCCGATCGCAATCACCAGGTAGGCACCGACTTCGGATAACTCCTCGAATGCGAGCAGCGCGGCGCGCACGTACTCATCACCCAGGGTAGGCACCCATACCGACTGCCGCGACAACAGCTGCGTGAACACCACCAGCAGGATCAGACCGGCGATGACCATGGCCAGACCGGCGGAAGGCCAGGAGCGCTGCCATCCGGCTTCGACGCGCCGGCGGTGCCGGAACAGGTAGACGCCGACCACGACGGTGGTCAGCGCAGCGATCACCGGCCACAGGTTATCGAGCAGGTAACGATCGAAAAAGAAATCGAGCTCGCGAACCAGGCACACGGCGAAGATGCCGGCAAAGGCAATTGCCAGCGGACGACGCAGGCGATCGCGCAGCGCGATCCAGGCGAAAATCAGCAGGCAGACCAGCAGCAAAAGGTGCTGGACGAACTCCAGCAGCGAGAACTCGGTGGTGGTCATTTGCGACCCGGGCACTGGCCGCAGCAGACCGAGACCGTCCGGCGAGGTCTCTGCGCGCCACACGATCAGACTGGTAATCAGAGC
This sequence comes from uncultured Chromatiales bacterium, assembly GCA_965601985.1. Classification (GTDB taxonomy): domain Bacteria; phylum Pseudomonadota; class Gammaproteobacteria; order Steroidobacterales; genus J054. The sequence continues at coordinate 3,572 of CBFCXA010000151.1, forward strand.
GATGGCAACCGCGTAAGCGATGAATCGCAGGATGCCCTGGCGAGTACTCATTGCAGCGGCCAGTCAGTCGATGGTTTCGACACGCCGCAGAACCAGTTCGACCAGGTCGGCAGCGAGCGCGCGGCGCAGTGTTTCTTCCTCCAGTGCCTTGCCGAGCACCAGGGTCTCGTCGTAGGTGTAGTCGCGATTGCGCGTGAGCGACTGCGGCTCGAGTACCTCCACCCCGTCCCTCTCGACCGAGTAACGAATGCGGTAGAAGACTTCGAATTCCCGCGGCACATTGCGCGGCGAAACCGACTGCACACGGCGTCCGGTCTCGTCCTGACTGATGCGGATCACGGTCTGCGCGTCGGCCCGACTGTCGACTATTTCGAGCTGGCTGCGGCGCAGGGCGGTGACCAGTTCCTGGTAAAAGGGTGAGTAGCGGTCTGCCGTATCGATATAGGTGGCGGCGAATTCCGGCGGAAAGTTCGCGTTGCCGCGCGCCTGGAAACCGCAGCCGGAAGACGCAAGCAGCAGAGCCGCCAGCAGGGCCGCCCTAGACCACCACATTGACGAGTTTCCCGGGAACCACGATGGTCTTGCGCACCGGCTTGTCACCGACGAACCGCTGCACGTTGTCCTGGGCCAGGGCCAGCTCGCGCAGCGCGTCTTCGCCGGTATCCGCCGGCACCTCGATACGCGCGCGCAGCTTGCCATTGACCTGCACCACGATGTTGAGCGTCTCGGCGGTCATCGCGGCCGGGTCAGGCTCGGGCCAGGCCTCGTCGATGATTGCCCGATCATGACCCAGATCTCGCCAGAGGCGATGACAGATGTGTGGCACGATCGGCGACAGGAACAGCACCACGCTCTCCAGCGCCTCCTGAACGATCGCGCGGTCGGTCTCACTGGCCGCTTCAAAACGATTCACCCGGTTGAGCAGCTCCATCGATGCCGCGATTGCGGTATTGAAGGTGTAGCGCCGGCCGACGTCGTCGCCGACTTTTGCAATCGTCTGGTGCACCGCGCGACGCAGTTCGCGCTGCGCGGCAGTCAGCCTCGCATCGGCGCTGCGCACGGCCAGTCCGCCGGCCACGTGGCCCTGAACGGCGCGCCATAATCGCCGCAGGAAGCGATTCGCGCCCTGCACGCCATCGTCCGACCATTCCAGCGCCTGTTCCGGGGGCGCGGTGAACATCACGAACAGCCGCGCCGTATCGGCGCCGTACTGCTCGATCAGCGACTGCGGGTCGACACCATTGAGTTTCGATTTGGACATCGTGCCGATACCGTCGTAGATCACCGGCTCACCATCGGCGCGCAGGGTCGCGCCGACGATGCGGCCGTCGGCATCCAGCTCCTTGTCCACATCCGCCGGATTGAAATACTCGCGCCGGCTGCCTTCGGGGTGCCGGTAGTAGATTTCGTTCAGCACCATGCCCTGGGTCAGCAGTCGCTGAAACGGTTCGTCGGCTTGTACCAGGCCGAGATCACGCATCACCTTGTTCCAGAAACGCGAGTACAGCAGGTGCAGAATCGCGTGCTCGATGCCGCCGATGTACTGGTCGACCGGCATCCAGTAGTCGGCGCGCTCGTCGACCATTGCCTCGTGATTGTCGCGGCAGGCATAACGCAGGTAGTACCAGGACGAGTCGACGAAGGTATCCATCGTATCGGTCTCGCGCCGCGCGGGCTTGCCGCAGGTCGGGCAGTCGACCGACAGGAACGAGTCCAGCCTGTTCAGCGGATTGCCGCTGCCGTCGGGCACGCAGTCTTCCGGCAGCACCACCGGCAGCTGGTCATCCGGCACCGGTACCGGGCCACAGTCGCCGCAGTGAATGATCGGGATCGGGCAGCCCCAGTAGCGTTGCCGGGAAATTCCCCAGTCACGCAGGCGGAACTGCGTCTGCTTTTCGCCGAGACCTTTCGCGGACAGATCGGTGGCGATCGCATCGATTGCGGCTGTGTAGCCCAGCCCGTCGTACCTGCCCGAGTTGATGCAGCGCCCGTGTTCCTTGTCGGCGTACCAGTCCTGCCAGGCGTCGGTCGAAAACTGCTCGCCCTCGACTGTGATCACCTGCCTGATCGGCAGACCGTATTGCCTGGCGAAATGAAAATCGCGCTCGTCATGCGCGGGCACGGCCATGACGGCGCCCTCGCCGTAGCCCATCAGCACGTAATTGCCGACCCAGACCGGAATCGATTCTCCGGTCAGCGGGTGAGTAACCGACACGCCGGTAGGCATGCCCTGCTTGTCCATCGTCGCCAGGTCCGCTTCCATCACCGATCCGGCTTTGCATTCTTCGATGAACGCAGCGAGTTCCGGATTATCGGCCGCCGCCCGCTCGGCCAGCGGATGCTCTGCAGCGACCGCGCAGAAGGTCACGCCCATGATGGTGTCGGCCCGGGTCGTGAACACCCAGAGCCGGTCTTCGACGCCTTTATATTCGTAGGGAAAGGCAAAGCGCAGGCCGACGCTCTTGCCGATCCAGTTGGCCTGCATGGTTCGCACGCGTTCCGGCCATTCGCCGAGTCCGTCCAGCGCGGACAACAGCTCATCCGCATAGTCGGTGATCGCGAGGTAGTACATCGGGATCTCGCGCTTCTCGACTTCAGCGCCAGTGCGCCAGCCCTTACCGTCGATCACC